>JBDSME010000515.1:0-20150 GCA_039916065.1 Polyangia bacterium | reverse complement strand
GGGCGGGTTCACGTCGTGCAAGATGGCCTCGGACCCACGTTTTTCGGCGATCTCGACGGTCGCAGGTTCGCAGATGAACCCTGGGTTTCATCAGCCCGTGCTGCTCATCTGCGGCGGAATGGACGGGACGTCATGCACGACCGTCGAAAACAACTTCAAAACCATCACCAACTTCCCGGCCATGGTCATGAATAGCAAATCGACGAATCACCTGAACTGGTCGACCCAGGGGCCGACGGGACCCACCATCTTGGGTTTCCTTGCCTGGTTCCGTGTCCACCTGATGAACGACACAGCCAACCGGAAGTATTTCTACGGCCCAACTTGCACGTTCTGTTCGGATAGCCGCGTTGCCGTCCAACGTAACAGCCTGATGATGACGCCCTGAGGCGCATCAACGCGTCGCCCGGTCTGTAAGTTCCACGCCTCGGCGGGCACCCAGGTGGGCCGCCCTGGATTCCACGCGTGGGGGCCGACGAAGAGACATGACCGTACGGTAGCCCGGCATACAACCGGTGAACTCGATACACGCGCTGCTTGCGCTGGTCGGATTGGGAAGGGCCGCGTCGAACGCAGTGGCGTTCAGACTCGGGTCCGGCATCGTGCATCCGTTCACCTTCGCGAAATCCTGAAGCAGGGGAACGCCGAACCTCGGATATGCGCGGATCTGGTCCTGGGTTCCGTGGGTCATGAAGTAGGCGACCGGCGTATTGTGCTGCTGCGTGCATGCCGTGATCGGGCAACCCGAGTGGACCGCAACTCCGCGAACGACGTCAGGGGTCGTACACGCCATCGAGTAAGCCATCGCGCCACCCATGCTGAAGCCCTCGGCGAAAATGCTCTTCTTGTCGATGCACAGCCCCTCCTCCAGTTGCATGACGAGCTGCCGCGAGAACGTGACGTCGCCTCCGCCCGTGTTGGGCCACGCGTTCCTGCGGAGGAAACTCGCCGCTGGTTGTTGCGCCCAGCGGCCGCGCCCGGCGGGACCAACTATTGTGAGGAAGAGTCCATGGTTCTGGGCCCAGACATGGAGACCAAGCTCCGGATCCGATCCTCGCACCGCAGGAGAGAAACGGCAGCGGCAGCCGCAGGCGGAGTGGTGGGGCGGGGCAGAGTGAGCCTCGCCGAAGTCCTTAGAGTCATCGCTACCGCCGCCAGGTCCAACGCCCTGCACAGCATCGCTGCCACGATGAATCACGTTTAGACTGGTGCATGGCCGCATCCTCTCGCAAGGCGTTGCTTGGCGCCGTAGCCGCTAACCTTGCCATCGCCGCCGTCAAGTTCGTCGTTGGGGCGCCCCAGGAACCGGACCGAAAGGGTGTTGTTGAACGGGATGAAAGAGAACTCGCCGCCCGGGGGCACCTGCTGTGTTGGCGCGCGGAGAAATGCAGGTCGACGGGGTCGTTGACCTCGACGCTCACGCCGCCCACGCCCGTCGAATTGCGCCGGACCTCGAACTGGCAGGCGCCGGGATCGCAAGGCGTCTCGGTGAATACCAGTTTGGGCGACACGATCCCGAACCGGCTGCCCACGCGGACGGCATAGAAGAACGTGGGTTGGTTGACGACGTGTCGCGCCTCCGCGCCGTAGAGCGACTGCACGGCGTTGGTGTCCGGGATCGTGAGGTTGATGGTTCGGTTGGACCAGCAGCAGATGACCGAACTCGTGCACGGCATTCTTCTTGAGACAGTTGCGTACAGTGAGTACAAGCCCCGAAAACCGTCGACGTGGTCGATGCGATTGTCAAAGCAAAGTTGAGATGTCCCCTTTTCTGCCGGCCGAAAGAGGGGCCATTTCTAATTGGATCAACATTTTGCGTCGACCCGGACTGTGATTCCGGCCTTGAAAGCACTGACCTCGACCGAGCTGACGCATCCAGCGACGCATGCGAAGAAGAACATGCCGTTCTTGCTCGCCGGAGGCGGGCTGCGCACAGGACGCTGGGTCACCACGGCGATCGACACGCCCCACAACAACCTGCTGGTGTCGCTCCTCAACCTGTTCGGAGATACGTGTACCACTTTCGGCGACCCGCGCTGTTGCACCGGCGCGCTGCCGAACCTGGTTTGAATGCGGCGGTCATAGGAGGCAACTCGATTCACATACGGGAACGGGTCGCCCGAGACGACGACGGCACCTTTGGGATAGTGCTACCGGTCGACCAGAACGTCAGCCGTGCCATCCGGCGCCACGCGGACGGTCACGGTGCAGGGCCGACAGCAGACTGCGCAGTCTTGCACGAACACTTGATCGCCTGGCGTCTCGAAGTCGACGTCCGAGGCGAGGTCGATCTCCCCCGCCTCGCCGCAATAAGGACACTGGTACTTGCTTTGCTCGTTCATAAAGTCGACGCCCGTTGCCGTCATCATACGTTCCTTGGAGGCCATGGCATCCCGGTTCGCGTATCGGACGAACGGCCCGGTCGGACAAGAGGTCGCCCGGATCACGACATTCTCGTCAGGGTCTGGCTCACCGTGTGCCGCGTCCCTTGACGTGATTGCTACGCGCGGTCGACTTTGCCGAGAGTTCCCAACCTTCTTGCTCAGGCATAGGTCTTGCGAGGGATGGGCGAGATGAGCCGGTTCCCGGGCGCCATTGGGCTTGGTCTCGCCTCGTTCGTCATCGCGGCGTGCGGTGGTTCGCCGAGTCTTGATGAGCGGTCGCACGATGGTCCGCTGTGCCTGGAACCCGAGCCGGCCGAGGCGCCGGAGGGCTGCGGTGCGACCCGCGTTTGGGTGCGAATGCCCCAATCGAGCGAATGCGTTTCGGCTTTCTTCGGTTGCATACCGGAAGCGAGGGATGGCGGGCTCTGGATGCAATTCAACTCGCTGGTCGAGTGTCAGGCCATCACCTGCCGGGCCGGGGACACGCGACCCGCCGGCGATGGCTGCAACACGTGTTCGTGTGCGACCGAGGCAGCCTCGAATTTGGAACGTGGCTACTGGAGGTGTACGAACGCGGCCTGCGGCTCGGCGGTGCCGACCGGCAAAGCCTGCGGCTATTGGGAGGGGGTGTGCAACTCGGGCGAGTTTTGTGCGTTCTCGCCGGCCGACGCCTGCAGCTCGACCGATGCACCGTCGATTTGCATCACTCAACCCACCGTATGCACGTCCGAGGACGCACCCGTCTGCGGCTGCAACGCAACGACCTACCCGAACCGCTGCGGGGCGGCCCGAGCCGGTACCGGAATTCGGGCCATGGGTGCTTGCACTCGCCCCGGTGGTCCAGTCGCTTGCGGCGCCAGAGCCGGCGCGACCTGCACCGACGACGAGTACTGCGCCTATGTGACCGGAGATCTGTGCGGAGCAGCTGACGCAGAGGCGACGTGTCGGCCTCGCCCAGCCGCATGCATCGCCATGGACGCGCCCGTGTGCGGCTGTGACGGCAAGACCTACGGCAACGCGTGCGAGGCCGCAAAGGCCGGTACGGGCACGTCGAGCGAAGGCGCTTGCTGCAGCAAGTGAGGATCTCGCGCTGGGAGTCGGGCAGGAACGTCCAGACCGAGGCGATGGAGATGCTGCTGCGACTCCTACGCGACCTCCCTCGGCGTCTGCGCGGCCACCGTCTACCGCCGTGAAAGCGGGGAGGATCCGGGGCGGATGAAGGTGGCGGAGGCGACAGAATCTCCCTGTCTCGGCCTTTTTGCGGTATAGGCCTTATCCTCCCTGCCCTCTGGCGTTCGTCGCTGAACCGCCTATCGTTGGACGGACAAGCATGAAAGCGGTGCTATTAGCCTTCTGGTTGGTCGAACTGGGCTGTGCTGCTAGGAAGCAATGCACGGTCATGCAGGTCCTGGCTGTAGACGAAGCGAGGATGTGCCTCGGGCCTCCGATGTCGGCGGCGGGCTTGCAAGTCTGTGTGAACCCCGACGAGTCGCAGGGCAAAGGTATCGCTCCGGTCTGTCTCCTCGACGAATCGGGCGCGTTGTTTCTTGGTTGGGTGGGGTCTTCTCAATGGTTTGAGGGGTCAGGGTGGACCCACTCGGCCTTCTGGCACACCCAGAGCACATTGTCCGCAGACTCCGAAGCCCGCTGTTCTCGCGCCCCGGCATCGTCGCTCGTGCAGACGTGCCAATAGACGCGAACGCGGCCGTCCAACCGGCCGTTGCAGCAGCCGAACGACACTCTCTTCCGCAGGAGGTTGGCTGATGCCGCGACGCCGCGGGCTGAGCCCGGCCGCTCCTCGCGGCCGTGGTACGCTCGAAGGCGACCCTGGCGCTCACCGCTGAACGCCAGGACGTTCGGCAGACCGATGAACGTCGATGCGGGGACGTATCCATGAAGAAGATCGGGAGAACCGTGCTCGTCGTTGTTGCGACATTGATTGTCGTCGTGGTCGCGGGCGTTCGTCTCTCCGGTGGAACCACCCCTTGTCGTCCCTACACGCCTGTTGACCTGACTGGAACGCTCGTCGAGGTCCGACAGGACGACGCAGCCGTGCCGAGCGACGATCCGATCTTGTCCGTCCGGCCGCGGGTGCTCTGCGTCGTGATTGAGCAATTCCAGGGTGATCTCCGCCTCGCCGTCGAGCATCGCCATGAGACGCCCCTCGACGGAAGCGAAGAAGACCTCCTGCTTCCCGTTCTGTTCGGGCGTCTGCGACAGCGTGGTGTGGTGCTCGACGGACAGCCGCTCGAGCCCTTCGCGCGTCTCGGCCGCCAGCATCGGCGAGCCGTTGTCCGAGAGCAGCGCCCGCGGCAGGCCGCGCTTGGCGAGGGCCTGGCAGAGCCCGTGGACGAAAGACTCGGTGTTCTCGGGACCGAGGTGCCACTGCGCGTGGCAGCAGAGGCGCGAATGATCGTCGAGGACCGCAAACATCGTGGCCGGCATCCGCTCGCCGCTCGCGGTCAGCACCTTGCGCGACGATTCGTGAAAGTCGCAGTGCCACAGCCCGTGCACGTGCGTCACCTCGAAGAGCCGCCGCTCGCGCGGCACGAAGCCCGCCTCTCGCTCGTGCCGCCGAGGCCGGCGGTGCTTTCCGAGCCCGTGGTGCTTCATGAAGCGCGCCACCGTCGCGTAGCCCGGCAGCACCCCGAGATCGGGTCGCTCGCGACCGATCGCCGCAAGGTTATCGGCCACCAGCTTGTAGCTCCAGCGCGGGTGTTGCTTGCGCAGCGTGCGGATCGCCTCCGCCACCTCCGCCGTCACGCTCGGGTGCGTGCCCGCATGCTTGGGCACCTTCCGTTCGAGTGCCTGGATCGGATCCTGCTCGTTGCGAGCCGTGTAGTACCAGCGCTCGATGGTCTTGGCCGAAAATCGGATCGTGTCGCCGATCGTCGGATGACGCCACGGCCGCGCCGCCAGCTCTCCTATCCGAGCGGCTAGATCGCCCACCTCGGCTGGCGCGCTCAGCAGCGGTCCGATGATCGAAAATCGCAATCGGGCCCAACGCACGCGCGCTGACACCGTCGTCTCGTTGCTCATGTCGGGCCGACCCTACGGATCGAACACGCCGACGGGTATCGCCATCCTCTGCGTGAAATCAGGTCATCGCTGTCACCGCCTCCGCAGCCACCACAAAACGTGATCCGTCAGGTACCGAGCTTGTCGTCGCCGGCGCCAGGCATCGCGCCGTTTTCACCATCGCCTCGCCGAGCCCCGGACTCGGCTCGGTGGAGCTCGTGAGAGAGCCGCCCAGCCGCCCCAGAAGCGATCGCGGCAACGCGCTCTCGTCCGGCGGTGGGGGCACGAAGCGCGCCCGAAGGTCCGCCCACATCGGCAACCGCGGAAACACATCGCGCCACCATGTGCCCCAGCGTCGCAGTGTTCGCCAGGGCACCCCGCTCGCCGCCGTTGCCGCACCGATGGCACCCAGCGTCTGCGCCAGGACGCTGGCCAGCACCACCACTGCCTCCAGGTACACCCGCCGACCCAAGAAACGCAGCGACGGCGGCAATGCCCGCTTCCGACAGCCCCGCCGCCCGCAGCACAGCGAGTGCCGCAGGCTGAACGCCTCCCCGGCCCCCGCGATCAGCGCACCTCGCGGTTTCCGTCGGTAATTTCCCCGATGGAGTGGGCCGTCGCAATGCCGGCACCGCCGGGCCGCCACCTCCGCCGCAATCGCTTCATCCAGTTGCGCCAGCCGCGAAAAGAATTCCGCGGCCAGCCGACCAAGGTGCATCATGGGTCTCCTCCAGGTCTCAGCAACCAGGAGGCGAGCCCCCTCGGAGACTTTTCGCAAGTTTCTTGAGGGGGCTCGATCTTTCTCCCCTCAACAAACCTGCTCAGAACCGGTCGTCAGCCCCTCAGGCCAGATGCGCCTGCTCACCCCCTCCTCGAGCTTCTCCGTCGCACATTCGGCGATGATCTTGCCGCATGCCAGGGCTGCGGGGGCCGCATGCGCCTCGTCGCCCTGGTTCAGCATCAGCAATCCATCGACAGGTTCCTTCGGGGCATCGGCGAGTCCACCGACTTCCCGTCGCTCGCTCCCGCCAGAGGCCCGCCTTACTTCACCGTCCACGGTTCAACGGGCGCAAAGAACGCCGCGCCTGTCGCCCCCGAGCCCATCGACGAGTCTGCGTAGCCCTCGCCAACGTGGCCGGTCGGCCCCCGCCAGCATCGCGCCCGGCAGATCCCGCCAACCCGCAGGAGGCCCGAGATCCGCCCTCGGCCCGTTCGCGCGCCAGGATCCCGCCCGGATCAGGTTGATTCACCCCCCATGGGCCTCCACTTCGCAGGCGGATCGCCCAGCCCTCGTCCTCCTACCCGCCAGCGATTCCGGTCCCGTTCCCCAGAAATCGCCCCACCACCCCCTTCGAATCAGCTACGCGCCTGACACGCAGCGGCCGGCTGGACCGCCTGGGCCTGGTATCCCGGCGGCTGCAGCTTCCCCTCGCTCATCGACGACTGGACGGGAACCCCGTCAGCGGCCGGGGCCGTCGTCAAGACCGCGCTCGATCGCTACTTGTGGTAGCCGAAACCGACCAGAGCCCGAGGGAACGATGTTCCCCGCCGTGGAACGGCTCAGGTCCGTGAGCATCGAGGACCAGCAAACTCGCGCGCGCCGGCGCCCGACCGTGTCGGGTCGTGCCGGGCGCGCGGTCGGTCGTTGCGGATCCTGCGCGGGCTGCGCGGGTCCTGCTCAGCTGAGCTCGGATCGCTCGGTCACTTTGCGCTGCGCGTCCGCCAGCGACAGGAAATCAAAGTGGAATCGGCTGGCCCTCGTCTTGCTGACACCGAGAGACCAGGCGAACGAAAATGACGATTCAAACGCTCAGGGGCCTGGTGGGGACATTGGTGCTGGTGGTGGTGGGCGCCGCGGGTTGCGCGACGGCACCGTCGGGGGTGGTCGCGAGAGGGACGGTGGTGTCGAGGGCGGCGGCGACGCGCCTGATCGTGTCGGGACCCGCGACGGTGCACGCGTACGCCGGCTTCACGGGCGGCGAGATCCACAGCGCGCCCGCCGTCACCGGAACGGACGCGGATTGCGCGCACATCACGAATGGTGGCAGCGGCGCCGTCACCGTGCCGCGCGACCGGGTCATCTCGGTCACCGTGGCCGCGGGAGACGTCGCCTGCCTGCGCACCACCGCCGACCGGGGCTACGAGTTGCTCTGGCACGCGCTGGCTCAGCCGCCGGTGTCTCAGCTTGTCGCGGAATTACCTGAGCGACGCGCGTTTTAGCGATGGGGCGACAGGAGCTCACATGAAGAACGCGAGCCGCGGCCGGACCCCCCACAAGGAACACAAGGAGACCATCATGAGATCGATCAGTCAGGCAGCACTGGCGAGAGTCTTGTCCGCGGGAATCGCAGTTGGAACGTTGGCGATGGTTGGCGGCTCGGGATGCGACAGCGGAGCGTCACCCCGCGGAGGCTCGGGCACCGGAGGGCACGCCGTCGGGGCCGGTTCAGGTGGGGCGGCAAGCGGCGGGAGCAGCGGGAGCGCGAGCGGCGGGAGCAGCGCCAGCGGAGGAAAGAGCGGCACCGGCGGGACCAGTGGGAGCAGCGGGGGCGGCGGGTCGGCTGGTTCCGCCGGTGCGACTGGCGCCGGGGGGGGAACGACGGACGCGGTGTGGCAGGCACCCCCGGTGGTGCCTGATGCGATCAAGGTCCCGGCGGGGGCGTCGGTCGCCCTGCACCTGCACGCCACGGGCGCGCAGGTCTACACCTGCACGGCCAGTGCGGCCGGTGGTACAGCGGGCGCGGGAGGCGCCGGTGGAGCGGGAGGCGCCGGTGGAGTGGGAGGCGCCGGTGGTCAGGGTGGGACGGCGACGACCGCCTATGCGTGGGTGCTGAAGGCGCCCGATGCCCGGCTGTTCGACCGCGCCGGAATGCAGGTCGGTACCCACACCGCGGGTCCAACCTGGACGTCGTCGGTGGACGCCAGCGCCGTCGTCGGCATGAAGGTGGAGCAAGCCAACGCGCCGCTGTCCGATGCGATCCCGTGGCTGTTGTTGCGCGCGTCCTCGACCTCGGGCACGGGCGTGTTCTCGAAGGTGACCTTCATCCACCGCGTCGACACGATGAAAGGCAAGGCACCGGCGGTCGGCTGCGACGCCCAAGCGGTCGGGACCGAGACGCGCATCGACTACGCGGCCGAGTACTTCTTCTACCAAGGCGGCACCGCTGACGGGACCGACGCGGGAGTCGACGCGACGGCAGGCTGAAGAGACGACTCAAAAGGAGACACACATGAACAGCACAGGCAACACGAAGAACAGTTCGCACATTCCCGGCGCGCTTTCGCACCGCGCGCTGGAGGCGTTGGTCGGCCAGCTGACCGACGGGTATCCGAACCCCGACGATCCCAATCCGCCGGGGCCGCTCGATCCCTACATCCGGATCGCGTTGCATCAGACGCGGATGTCGCTGGGGACCGACTCCCCTCTGCTGCGGCTGATCGCCCAACGACATCCGGAGGTCACGGACGCGCCGCACGGCGGGCCGATCCTGCTGTCGGCCCTGAATCCGCAACCATTGCCGCCCAAGGCGCACTTCGCGGCGACGCTGGCCCGCGTGTTCGCCGACCGCATGACGGTGGTGCAGGAGGTGGCGGACCTGTTGCCGGACGTGGGCGGCGAGCGGGGCATCATCATCGTGGGGGGAAAGCTCGCCGCCGTCATCGACGAGCTGTGCGGCAACTCGCTGCGCCTCAAGTGGCCGTATCCGTGGCCGCGCCCGCGCTGGTTCGGCGAGACGTTCGACGGCACCGAATTGATGGCCATGGGGCTGCAGTTTCACCAGGCGGCGGGTGAGACCGGCAACCGGAAGCTGGGTCAAATGTTCGTGGACGCGGCCGCGCGCTTGATCGAGGCTGGCGCGGGACGAATGGGGTAACCGGCCGATGCACCATCGGGACGAGACGCCTGCCGGTCTACCGGCGACCGTCTCGTCCTGGTGGGCAGTCGATCGACTACTTTGCTGCGCCCAACCCTTTGCCGCCGTTTAAGCAAACGACCTTCAACGCGCGATGAATCATCGTGATCATCGGCAGTTTGGCCAGTTCCTCGGTACCGCCGGTGTTCAGCACAGCGATGAACGTCGTGCGCGTCGATTCCACCAACGTAGCGCGCTCGGTTTTCTCGTACAGGAGTGGCTCACACTTGGCGCCCCTGCGCGCCGGGTCGTCGTCGTCGCGCGCGATCCGTGATCGTGACGCGTCGATGGCGCGGCCCAGGTCCCGAACGCAGGTTTGCTCGTCCTCCGCCCGTCCGGATTCGCAACGCTGCTTCAGGGCGGCGGTGCTCGGTTCGGCCTTCGCGGGGCCCGGGCCTTCCTCGGCCTGCAGGCGCTGTGCCTGCTGTTTGGCCCATTCATTGGTCTCGAACTGCACGTTGGCCCTGCCCAGCGCCGGGAAAAGCGTGACTGACAGAGTCGCTGTTGCGGTTTTCCAGTCAGAGGATTCCATGCCCATCGCCCCCGTCTCGCTCTTTGTCGGCGGGCCCCACTTTTTCCGAAGGGCAGCGGTCACCTTGGCGTGCTGGGTGGCAGGGACAATCACGATCATCTGGTGCAGCCTGTCGGAGAAAAAATTCAGGGAAAACTCCGTTGCCGTCACGCCCGCGATGGTTTCGCTCTGCCCCGGACGCAGGTCACAGGTGTCTTCAGCGAACGGTTTGTTGACACGGGAACACTGCAGCGAGCCTTTTTTTTGGCGTCGGCGACCGAGGTCTTGTTCAACTGAAAGCGCGTCAGCGTCGCGGGCGTCGCTTCCGCGGCAACGGCGGCGCGCGCTGTCAGGAGAACGGCAAGTGTCAGGATCGAGCTGCGCATGTTCACGCGCGGCAAGGTCGCACACGCTGCTGTTGGGGTCAACAAGAGCCGGCCCGGACTCTCAGTCGCCGCCGGCGTCGCTCTCGCTGCGCCGGCGGGTCAGGCCGAACTCGGTCAGGCGAGAGACCAGGGTTCGTCGCGGCATCCCGAGCTGCCGCGCGGCCTCGCTCTGGTTTCCCCCACAACGCTCGAGGGCTTCGAGGATCTTGGCGCGCTCGATCGACTTCATCTGGGCGGCATGATCCGTTGACCCCGCCGGCACGGACGCGGGTGCTGCCGCTGCCGGCGCCGTCGGCGACACGGCACGCGCCGCGGGCGCCGCCAGCAGCGAGGGCGGCAAGTGCTGCGGCAGGATGGTGCTCTCGGTACACATCACGGCGGCCCGCTCCATCACGTTGCGCAGCTCGCGAATGTTGCCGGGCCACGCGTGCTGGCGCAGGCGCTCGAGCGCGGCGGCCGACAGTTCGAGGGCAGGGACCCGTTCCATGTCGCGACAGGCCGCCGCCAGGAACGACCGCGCCAACGCCTCGATCTCCTGCGTTCGCTCGCGCAGCGGAGGGATCAGCAGCGCCACGCCGTTCAGCCTGAAGAAGAGATCGGACCGCATGCGCCCCTGACGGCTGTCCGCTTCCAGATCGCGGTTGGTGGCCGCCAGGAACCGCACGTCGATGGGACGGGTCTTGGTCGAGCCGAGCCGCATCACCACGCGCTCCTCGAGGACGCGCAACAGCTTGGCCTGTGTCGCCAGGGGAAGCTCACCGACCTCGTCGAGGAAGACGGTACCGCCGTTCGCCGCCTCGAACAGCCCGGCGCGGCCCATCGCGCCCGTGAAGGCGCCCTTCTCGCTGCCGAACAGCTCGCTCTCCAGCAGCGTCTCGGCCAGGGCGGCGCAGTTGATGCCCATGAACGGCCCCTGCGCGCGTGTCGAGTGCGCGTGGACGGCGCGCGCCAGGACCTCTTTCCCGACGCCGGTTTCTCCCAGCAGAAGGACGTTGATGTTCGACCGGGCCACGCGCGCGGCCTCGGCGTACAGCACACGCATTGCCGGATCGCGCACGACCACCCCCGGACCGCCGCCCCCGTCGACCAGGTTGGGAACCTCGATGCGGGGCGCGTGGCGCACGACGGCGCACGCCGTGCCGAACAGCAGGCAGTCGCCGACGGCCAGGCTGGCCTTGCGACCCAGCACCTGGCGCAGGCTGACGTTCACGGTCTCGTTGCCTTGTCCGGCGCGCGCCGTCTGTCGCACGAACGTTCCGTTGGCGCCGCCGAGATCCTCGAGTTCCAATGTGTCACCGACGCGCAGCACGGCGTGCCGCCGCGACACCGAGGGATCGTCGATGCGCAGCCCGCACGTCTCGTCGCGTCCCACGGTCACCTCTCCCGGCTGCGGGAGATCGACCGTCCGGATTTCCTCTCCCGCGACGATCACCAGCTGATACCCATGCTCCGTCGGCATCGCGCCCGCAGTATACGCACGACGCCGCGATATTCGCTGGTAGGGACCTGGGCGTTGGGCGATCATGGATGACACGGAACCACCGGGAATCCCTTCAGCGAGGACAGGTAGTTTAAGGGCCGTTCTCTCGGTGCGTCAATGTCTGAGTATGGGCGTTATGTCCACCGTCCTGGCCCGATCCGCCCCTTCACCCCGCCCTCGGGCGGCCAGATCACGTAGATTCACCGCCATGGGTTACCACTTGGCAGGGGGATCGATCAGCCCTCGTGGTCCTTGCACACTGATTCCTTGCCCGCATCTCAGAAGTTTCCTAGAACGCCCTTCGAAACACCTAGGCGTCGACGCTCTGGCACCACTTCGACGCACTCGTGCCGGTGGCGCCGCTACAAGGTCGACCTGCTTCCGGCCTCGAGCATGATTCTGGCGGCACGCCCGGTCCCGGCCGCTTCGCCGGGCACTGGGCGTGAGGCACACGCGCCCAGACCGGTCCACCGCGCCAGCGGCGCCCAGGCCAGCGCGGAATCGTCATGCCCGTGAGGGGACTCCTAGAATGATCCCCGCGGCCGGGCTTCCCCCCATCATTGCCTCTCGCTACCGTCCGCTTCGCCTAATCGCTACGGGAGGGATGGGAGCAGTCTACGAGGTCGAGCACGTCCGGACGGGGGAGCATTTGGCGCTGAAGATCCTGCTGGCGGGAGTGGGCGCGTCCCCCGCCGACGTCGAGCGCTTCAAGCGCGAGGCCCGTGCCTGCGCGCGCATCGAGAGCGAGCACGTGGTCCGCGTGACCGACGCGGACACGGCGCCCGAAATTGGGGGCGCCTTCTTCTTCGTCATGGAGCTGCTCGAGGGGATGACTCTCGAACGAGCGGCTACCGTGGCCCTGCCCGCGCCAGCGGTCGTGATCGCCTGGCTAAGACAGGCCGCGCAGGCCGTCGACGAGGCGCACCACCTGGGCATCATTCACCGCGATCTGAAGCCCGAGAATCTCTTTCTCGCCACCCTCAACGGGGGACGGTCGATCGTCAAGATCCTCGACTTCGGCATCGCCAAGATGGTCGAAGAGGGGACCGGGGCGACGGGGACGGGGCAGATCCTGGGGACGCCGAAATACATGGCGCCCGAGCAAGCCACCGCCGAGGTCCCGGTAACGCCCGCCACGGATCGCTGCGCGTTGGGGCTGGTCGCATACCGCTTGCTGATGGGTGACAGCTACTACCAGGGTGGCGCCATGGTCATTCTCGCTCAGCTCTTGCACGGCGATCTTCAAGTTCCTTCGGAACGAGGCTCTCGTCTGGGGCCCGCGTTCGATGCGTGGTTCTCGAAGGCGTGCCATCGCGACCCGAACCGGCGGTTCGCCTCTGCCAGGAAGCAGATCGAGGCTCTGGCCGAGGCGCTCGGCGTGCCTGGCGAAGTGGGCGACCAGGATCTTCTCCTGGCAGCACCGCCGCTGCGTGCGGAGATGGAAAACAAGGCGGAGAGGCCGCGCGTGCCGCCGACGGCCGCAGGCCGGTCGCCGATCCTGATCGCCTCTCTGTTCGCCGGAGGCCTCGCAGCCGTGCTGATCGTGGGGATTTCTGTGGCTCGTCGCATCGCCGCGCCGTCCAGCCAGCAGCCGTCGTCCGAGGCGGCGCGACCGCCCGTCGCGGACAGCGACCCCACCCCTTCGGCATCCTGGCATCGCAACACCGCCGTGTGGGGCAACGCGCCTGACGACGTGTGGGTGGCCGGCAGCTCGGCAAGCTCGCGCACCGGAACGCTGTCTCACTGGGATGGAAAGACCTGGGCCGGCACCTCGGGCGGGCCCTTTCCCGCGATCTGGACTCTGTGGGGTGCGGGCCCCGGCGATCTCTGGGCCGTCACCGACGGCGGCGGCATCCTGCACCAGACGACCGCCGGCTGGACCATGCACAGAGCCCCGGAGGACTTCCGCGCCGCCCTCGTGGGGATCTGGGGCCGCGGCGCCCGCGACATCTGGGTCGTCGGAGCCAGTGGCACTGTCCTGCACTGGAACGGCGCGACGTGGTCGGATGTCGATGCCGGCGTCGGGTCCCACACCCTCATCGGCGTGTGGGGCAGCGGTCCCCACGATGTCTGGATCGTCGGGGACAAAGGGGCCATCCGTCACTGGGACGGGAGCACTTGGTCAACCTTTCCGAGCGGCGTGGCCGCCGATCTCTTCGACATTTGGGGCGACGGCCCCACCAACGCCTGGGTCGTCGGGACCGCCGGGACCATTCTTCACTGGAACGGAATCAGCTGGTCTCCCTCCCCCAAGAAAACCGACGGTGATGTCATGGGTGTGTGGGGCAGCGGGCGGGACGACGTCTGGGCGGGGGGCGTTGGCGGAGCCCTCCTGCACTGGGACGGCGTGAGCTGGACCGCTGTTCCGAGCGGAACGACCCAGACGCTCAACGAAATCTGGGGAACGGGCCGGGACGACGTTTGGGCGGTTGGCACGAACGGCACCGTCTTGCGCTGGGATGGCAGAAGGTGGTCCGTGGGCCCCCGATAGACCGCACGTCGCGGTCCCCTGGTCCGCTCTGTGCAGAGGCTCTGCGCTGGAGGATCGGCACATGACGAAGGAAGCGGCTGCTATCACGTTCTTGGGATGCCTGTTGGTGTGGTCGGCCAGCACCCGGCCGCACACCATCGCGGAGTGCTGGGAGCCAGGGACCTCTTGCTCACTGGCGCCGGAGCAACTCCACACGGGAGTCTGGGGTAGCGGACCGAATGATGTGTGGGTGGTCGGAACGTCGACGGTGACGAGCACGGGAACCTTCGCTCATTGGGATGGCGCGACCTGGACACGCGGGCCGACCGAGGATGCCCCCGCTCTCTGGGGGGTATGGGGCGCGAAGCCCGATGATTTCTGGGCAGTTGGCGATCGAGGCACGGTCCTGCATCGCGCGCGCGGCGCGTGGACCGTCAGCCGCAGCGGCGCGACCACTGACACTGCGCTGCTCGGCGTCTGGGGCAGTGGCACGGACGACGTCTGGGCCGTGGGTGTCGGCGGGATCATCACGCATTGGAACGGCGCCGCGTGGTCGACCACGCCGCCGGACGTCACCGCCGGAACCCTGGTTGGCGTGTGGGGGAGCGGGGCCAGTGATGTCTGGGCCGTCGGCAAGAGTGGGGTAGTCCTCCGCTGGAACGGGGCTAGCTGGAAAGCGTCCACGAGCGGCGTGCGCACGCCTCTATTCGACGTGTGGGGCAACGGCCCTCGCGACGTCTGGGCGGTCGGAGGGGGCGGAACCATCCTGCACTGGGATGGCAACAAGTGGTCTTCCTCTCCGCAGAGCCACACGGACGCCGACCTCCTCGGCGTGTGGGGCAGCGGCCCTCGCGATGTCTGGGCGGTCGGGGCCCGCGGGGCCATTCTTCACTGGGACGGCGAGACCTGGACCGGCGTTCCGAGCGGAACGGTCGAGACCCTGAACGAGATCTGGGGTACCCGCGCCGGCGACGTGTGGGTCACCGGGCGAGCCAGCACGATTCTCCATTGGGACGGTACCCGCTGGTCAGGGTCTCCTTCGTGAGCGGCGCTGGATCTCCTCGAACAAGAGGGTCAGCTTCACCTTGGCGTGCTCGTACCTCACTGAGCAACACGCGCTCAACTGCGCATCCCTCGCGCAGTTTCGATTTCCCGGTTCACCATCGCCGCGGGCGAACCAGTGCGGCGTCGCTGTTGGCCCGCTACTTGCGAAGGGGAAGGACAATGAGAATGGCGACATTGCACGAGGAAGCCGGTCCGGGAAAGGTCGGGGGCGTTTGGGCTATCGTTCTCTTGGTCACCTTCAGCCTAACGGTCGGGTGCGGCTCTGGATCGAAGGCGGGCGGCGCTTTATCGACGGGCGGTGACTCGGGCGAGGGCGGCGCCTTCGGCGCGGGTGGTGTTTCCGGGGCCGCGACGAGGTCGGTCATTGCGATGCGCCCCTACCTTTTCAGAGTGCCGACGGCATACGACCAGAACACCGCGACTCCGCTCGTCATCGCTTTGCATGCCTACGGCAGGTCCGGCGCGCTCCAAGAGGAATACTTTAACTTTGGTGAGATCGCGGACAAAGAGACCTTCCTCTATGCCTATCCGGACGGCCAACTCGACCCGATGAACAATCGCTTCTGGAATGCCGACGACGCATCCTGCGATCCGAACTCCATTCGTGTCGACGATGTATCTTACATCCGTGCGATCATCGAGGACGTTTCGGCCAAGTACAACGTCGACGAGAAACGGATCTTCGCCGTCGGGCACTCGAACGGCGCATTCATGTGTCACCGCCTGGCATGCGACCTGTCGGATCGCATTGCCGCGATTGCGAGCGACGCTGGCGCCATCTGGAGCGACGCTTCGCAGTGCATCCCTTCGAGCCACATCTCGGTGCTCGACCTGCACGGCGATGACGACATGGTAATCAACTACAACGGAGGCACCGCTCCAGGGGGAGGTACCTGCGCGCCTCCGTACGGTTCAGAGGCGCAGACCATGTCGACCTGGGCCGCGAAGAACGGGTGCACTGGCGAACTCACGCCGACAGGGCAGAGTCTCGATCTCGATGCGACTCTCGCCGGAGCCGAGACGAGCGAAAGTCGCGTTTCCGGGTGCCCGACCGGCATCGACGTCCAGCTCTGGACGATTCAAGGGGGGACGCACGTCCCGAACCCCGTGCATCCGACGTTTGCAGCGTCGATCTATGCATTCTTCCAGGCGCACCCGAAGCCATGAAGGAGCGCCGCTGATTTTCGCAGGGAGAGGTTCTTGTCACATGGGCGACTCACGGCGATTTCGAGCCACACCGGTGCCGAGACACTCAAATCGGATGATGAAGGGCTGGCTTTATTTTGCAGGCGGAACCCTCGGGTTGGTCGTGGCGTTCGGCTGCTCATCCAACCCGCCGGGTGCGCGGAACCTGTCAACGACAATGAGACAGCGGCAGTTCGAGTTTAGTGAGTCTCCGTGGCGTCGAGCGGCGCCAGCGTTGGTGGGTTGATCCAAACGGCGGTAGGTGGTGGCGGTGGCGTGGGGACGCCGCCGGGAAAGCGCTCGGGATGCGCACCGTGTGCGGCGGCGAGGACGCCAGCTCGCGCGGCGACACGCTGCTCGGCGAGGCCGAAGTGGACGTCGTGCGGCGTCAGCAGGCCGATGCCGCCGTGGCGGTGCTCGCGGTTGTACCAGTCGAAGAATGGCGTGCAGTGGGCGCGGCTGTGCTGGACGGAGCCGAAGCGATTGGGAAAGCCGGGGCGATACTTGAGCGTTTTGAACTGCGCCTCGGAGAACGGGTTGTCGTTCGAGACGGTCGGCCTCGAATGACTCTGCGTGACGCCGTAGAGATGGACAGCCGGACGGGCCGCTTGCGTCCTGATCTCTATTTCAGGCTAAACGGCGTCGCCCTGCTCATCCCACCCCTTCGCGACCGACCACGGGAGATCGAGACCCTGGCCGCTTCGTTCTTGTCCGTGGCGTGCCGGGACCTGGAGCACGTCCCTCCTCTGGCCATCTCCACCGAAGCCTTGGAGGTCCTGCGCGAGTATGCCTGGCCCGGCAACGTCCGCGAGCTTCGCAACGCTGTCGAACGCGCCGCCGTGATGTGTACCGAGGCCACCATCCTGCCCGAGCACCTACCGCCGTGCTTGTTGGTTGCGGCGCAGGCTGCGCGAGCGCGACAACCCGCACCGGGACTGAGGCCTCTGGTGGAAAGCGCGGCCAGTCCGGTGACCCTCCATGCCGAGATGAAAGCGCTCGAGAGTCGCCGGATCCTCGAGGCCATCGAGCGCTGCGGCGGCAATCAGAGCGAGGCCGCGCGTCAGTTGGGCATGCCCCGGCGAACGCTGATCTCGCGGCTGGCCGGGCTGGGTGTGACCCGGGGCCACCCGCCCAACGGCGAGGGCTGATCGGTCAATAGAGCTGCTTCGCGAAGGATGGGGCCGCGCAGAGCCTTGCTTAACTGGGATGGCTTGCTGGCCAATGCGCACAGACTGACCCCAACGCCCCGCTCGGACCGAATGGCCCCCAGGGGGTGCCTCGCCTGTCCGGAGACAGGTCGGAGCCGCGCGGCTGTGGTACGCGACCGTCTCCAGTAACTCAAAGGCCCAGCGCTTCTGCCCACAACTGCGCGCAACTCGCGCACCACTGTGCGGGACCTGCGCGACTAATCGGTTCGGCTATCGCGGTCACGCCGATCAATCGAGAGATATCTCCAGTCCTGATGGCGACCCGGGTCTGGCCCCCTCCTTGCTGAAGTGTGGTCTGTGACAACGAGCAGGACAATCAATGTCCGTTGCTCGTCTCGTCACCTCACAAAAGGAAGGAAAGCAACATGCCCACCAACGTAGGAAACCTCACCGTGTTCGGATCGATTGAAGACAAGTGGATACAACTTGGCGGCCTCAAGGGCGCACTCGGCGCGCCGACGAGTAACGAGGCGGCCACCTTCGACGGCGCGGGTCGCGCCCAGAGCTTTGCCAACGGCGTCGTCTCTTGGCACCCGAAGACCGGCGCGAATGCTATCTGGGGCGCCATCGGTAAACGCTGGCTGGCGATCGGACGCGAGAACTTCGGCTATCCGATCACCGATGAAAATGCCTGTGCCGACGGCGCCGGTCGGTTCAATCATTTTCGCGGATTGCACTTGGCCGGCACTCCCGACTCCTCGATCTTCTGGTCACCGCTATCCGGCGCCCACGAAGTGTATGGAGCGATTCGCGGCAAGTGGGCCGAGTTGGGGTGGGAGCGGGGACCGGCCGGGTATCCGACCGAGCCCGAACGCGCGCGGGGCGTGGGAGGACGTAGCCAGGCATTCCAACGTGCGGTGATCACGTGGACCGGGCAGGTCGGGGCCATCCAGCATGAAGGTGTGGGCGACCACATGAGTTTCGAATCCGGTCCTGTGACGAGCAACCTGCCGCTGGGCGGCAGGATTCGTTTGGTGGTTCGCAGAAATGGCGACTTCGTCTTCAGCGGGCACGCACACGGCAGTGGATTCAGCAACATTGACTATGCGTTCGGAGTCGTGCTGGCCACCGCGGCAGGAACGGCCTATACATTCGCCCACAAGGGGCACGTTGAAGGCACGAGCGGGACCTTTCCATCCGCTCCTAACCGCAACAGCGATTTCACGCGCCCTGGCAACTCCCCTGCCATTGCATCCGACTGGGACAATCTGCTCGTCAGCGGGCGTATGCTGCCCCCGAATCTGTCTGGGGAGGACAAGCTGCTCGGCGGCTTGCAGGACCTCCTCGCCGATGCCGCCAAACAGATCGGCGCCGCCGCGATAAAGGCGGCGGTGACGGCCTTGGCAGCGTAGCCGCTACCAGGGTCGGCCGTCGCCGTCGCCTTCGCGGGCGACGGCCGACCTCCAGCATTGGTATCCGCGCGGCGGCAGGCGTTCGCTGACGGTTTCGCAGAGTGACCTCGACGATTCGGGCATTGCGGTCGAAGGCGAATTCGTGGAGCGCGGGCCGTCCATGCCTACGCGGCCGATGCCCCTGAGCGCCAAGTCACAAACGCCAATGTAGCCGTCTGCCGATGTGGCCGGGTGTCGCTAGAGAGCAGGCAATTGACACCCAGCGTGAAACCGGACGACCTAGATGCTGGTGGTGGCCCTTCTGAACTCTCTGCGTGATTGGAGGCGCACGCCCTTGTGGGGATGCATCTCGTTGTAGTCCTCAAACCAGGTGGCCAGCTGGTTCTCTGCCCTGTTCCCGAGCGGCAGCGACTTGACGGCGCTCCCGATGGCCATTCGCTTGCTGTAGAGATCGTCACTTACGCGGTCGGCCAGGTCGGGGAAAAGCACCGATCTCCCCCCGCCGTGCTGGCTACCTTTCGCATCCGCACGATATCATGGTGCTTTCTGACGCCGCCGTCCCCCTTGCCAGACTACCCCTTGGTGCCCGAAGGTGAGGCATGAAGAAGCTTCTTGGGGACCTCGTCAGCTGGCTTCGGTCGCAAGCGCGGTCACTTTTCGATGCACTGGCTCCTCACGCGGCGGCCAGCGTCGCGGTGGGGGTCACTGTCGACGCCGTTCGCACAAGACGGGAGCTCATCGTCGAAAACGCCATGTTGCGACAGCAGATCATAGTCCTGCGCAGAAAAGTCCCCCACCGGAGGATCACCCCAATGGATCGCTTCCGACTTCTCGCCGCTGCCGCGGTATTGCCCCCGTGGCGGCGCGCGCTGGCCATTGTACAACCGGAGACATTGCTGCGATGGCATCGCGAGGGATTCCGTTTGTTCTGGTGTCGACGATCCAGGTCCGCGAGCCACAAGTCGCGATTGGCCGAAGAGACAATCAACTTGATCCGAGACATGGCGGCCAGGAATCGGCTCTGGGGGGCGGAGCGGATCAGGGGGGAGCTGGTCCGTGGTTTTACCGACGCTTGCACTGGGAGGCCGGCGTGGTGGGCCAGCAACTCTACCTCGAGGCGGAGGCGTCTGGCATCCGCGCCACCGGCATCGGCTGCTTCTTCGACGACCTCACCCAT
>JBDSME010000514.1:0-2633 GCA_039916065.1 Polyangia bacterium | reverse complement strand
GCCGTGATGGTTCCGTAGTCGACGTCCAGGGTATGGGTGGTGACATTGTCCAGGAAACGCTGGTCGTGGGAGATCACCACCGCGCATCCCGCGTAGCGCGCCAGGAACTTTTCCAGCCAGCGAATGGTCAAGATGTCCAGATGGTTGGTGGGCTCGTCCAGCAACAACACGTCGGCTCCCCCCATCAGCACCTGCGCCAGCAGCACCCTCAGCTTGAAGCCGCCCGAAAGAGTCGACAGTGGCAGGCGATGGACAGCCGTGGGAATGCCCAACCCCTCCAGCACTTCGCTGGTGCGCGCCTCCAGGGTGTAGCCGTCGTGTGCCGCGATCACGTCTTCGAGATCGCCCATCCGCCCGGCGGCCACTGACGCGGCGAGACCCTCCTGGTCGTCGTTGGCGCCGTGCGGCGACGGTGACTGCCCCAGCCGGCGCTGCTCGTCGAGGGCGCTCCAGACGACGGCATCACCGCGCATGGCAAGGTCCAGGATCAAGGCGTCGTCTTCCAGAAACCGATCCTGCCGCAACACCCCGACGCGCGCCCGCTTGGGCAGGCCCACGCTGCCCGCGGATGCGCCCTCGTCACCGGCCACGATGCGCAGGAAGGTGGTCTTTCCCGAACCATTCGCGCCCACCAGGCCGTATCGAGCTCCGGCGTTCAACTCCAGGTTGACCCCGGCAAACAGGGTGCGGGCTCCGTATTCCTTGCCCAGGTTCCGCGTGGAGATCATTGCGGGGCGGACCCTACCCCGCCCCGGCCCAAGCGCCACCAGAACGGTGGCGTTGACCCGATAAAACCGCGTTCACAGCAGGTCAGGCGGCTCGCTTGGCGGGACGCCTCTTGGTGCGAGGTGTCGGTGCTGCCTTCGCCGACAGGGTCCGGCGCGGGCTCTTCTTGACCGAGGCGGCTGGTCCGACGGCCGCCTTGGCGGGATTTGCGCGACCGCCCCCGGCCAGACTCTTCTTCAGCGCCTCCATGAGGTCGATCACCTGCCCGCCCTGCTCCGCCTCGGGGGGCAGCGCGATGGCATCACCCTTGGCCTTTTGTTTGATGATCTTCAACAGTTCGTCCCGGTAGGTGTCCTTGTACTTGCCGTGTTTCCATTCTGTGGCCAGCGCTTCGATCAGCTTCTTGGCCATCTCCATCTCCCTCGGTGAAGCCGCTCCTCCGCCAGCGACGCCCGGCACCTCGTCCAGACCGCGGATCTCGTCTTCAAAGAACATGGTCTCCAGAGCCAGCGCCTTGCCCAGCGGCCGGATGGTGGCCAGGTACTCCTTGGTCCGCATGACGAAACGCCCCACTCCCACCCTGCCCGTCTGCTTCATCGCCTCGCGCAACACGGCGTAAGCCTTCTGCGCGCCAGCGCTGGCGTCGGGACCGACGTAATAGGTGTGACTCCACGCGATGGGATCGATTGCTTCCAGCGGGACGAAGTCCTCGATGTCCAGCGTCCTGGTCTTTTTCGGCTCGGCGGCCGCCATCTCTTCATCGGTAAGCGTGATCAACTTGCCCTTGCGGATCTCGTATCCGTCGACAATCTGGTCGTAAGGAACCTCGTGATCGGTACCCTCCGCGACACGCTTGTAGCGAACGCGCTTGCCACTACGCGCGTCGAACTGATGAAACTCGAGCTGATGAGAATCGGTGGCGGCGTACAGGCGCACCGGGACATTCACCAGTCCAAAGCTGATCGAACCACTCCACAGGGCGCGTGCCATGAGATCTCCTCTTGGTTGTTGATATGTTTGGGTCGTGGTTGTCTCAGGCGGTCGTCCGGCGGCCCCCTTCCCGCGCATCTTCAAGATCGGCGCCACAGCGCCTTTGCAGGCTCCATGGGTCACGGAGCGCGCGCAACGGCTACCGGAACGTAACGCAGCGCCCACGGCGGTACCTTGTCGCAACCCCGGTTGGTCGGATTGGAAATCTCTTCTAGGATGGGCCGTCGCGCCTAGGAGACCGCCCGCATGGTCGTGAAGAAGCTGTTGTCCTATCTTTTGCTGCCTTTTCCAGCCTCCCTGCTCTTGCTGGTCGCGGGGCTGGCGTTCCTCTGGTTCACCGGGCGCTTGCGGACCGGAAAGGTCCTCGTCACCGTGGCTTGCGCAACCTTGCTGCTGTTCTCCTGCGGTGCCATCGGCCGGTTGTACGGGGGGCCGCTCAGCCGATACCCGCCCTTGATCAGCCTGGACGCGGCGCCCGAAGCCCGCTGGATCGTGGTGCTGGGGTCAGGGTATGCGCACGTGGCGGGCGTCCCGGCGACTTCCCTCCTCAGTGGCCAGTCGCTGGAACGGGTGGTCGAGGCGGTGCGGCTCTATCGCACCCGTCCCGGAGTGAAGGTCATCCTGTCCGGCGGCGCGTACCGCAACACCACTTCTTTGGCCGCCGTCATGGCCCGCGCTACAGAAGAACTGGGCGTCCCGGCGGCGGACATCGTCCGCGAAGATCTGTCCGACGACACCCAGGACGAAGCCAGGCTGATCCGGCGTATGGTCGGGGAGGATCCCTTCGTGCTGGTCACCTCGGCTTTCCACATGCGTCGGTCGATGCGGCTGTTCGAAAAGCAGGGAATGAAGCCCACCCCAGCGCCGGCTGGGTTCTGGAACGGCGCCTGGTCATTACTGCCTCAGACGGGACAGCT
>JBDSME010000513.1:0-7213 GCA_039916065.1 Polyangia bacterium | reverse complement strand
CTCCCTCCCCGAGTTGCAGAAACGAGGTCAGGTTCTGCGCCCGCAGATTTAGCTTTCGCTCCGGGCCCCGGAAGTAGAAGCTGCGTTCCGGCGGCAGCTCCCCTTCGGCGTACTTCCGCACGTGGCGCCGGCGCTCGGTTTGCGGCGGAGTGCTGCGGAACGACACGGGCGGCCGGTTTTGTCGGGGCCACCAAATCACCGCCTCGCCTTGGTCAAGCGCGGGGGTCGCCACCCGCGGCGCCGGTACGCCAACCGCGGCGGCGATCTCGCCGAGGGTCTCGCCGGGCGCTGTCCCCACCACCACCACCACGTCGATGATCGACAACAACGCTTTCGAGACGTGTTCGGGATGCACGGTGATCATGAACAGATTGACCAGATGGCGCGTGGCGATTGGCGCCGTGGCCCCATCGCGCGGCGCCAGGTGATGAACCTCGTCCAGCACCACCCAGTGGGGATGCCCGAAACGCGACCGCTCGAATTCCAACCGGGGGATCAGGTCGGCGAAGAAGGCCGGCCGCTGGTCCAGGTCCACGGCCAGCATGTTCACCACCACGCTCTGCCCGGGCTTCTCCAGCAGCTTCAGCACCTGGTCGACGGGCGGCTTTTCCAGACGACTGCCCACCATGGTGGCCCCGGGAAGCTCACCATGATCTCCTTCCGGGTCGAGGACGCAGTACTGGTACGCCCGCTCGTCCAGCCGCTCCAGGAAGGCGGTGGCGAAGGTGGACTTCCCGCTGCCGGAAGTTCCGGCCAGCAACACGTTGGCGCCGTAGGCCGGCAACGAGATCACTGCCCCCGCGGCATCCACCCCGACGGGCAGAGCGTGGCGCGCCAGCGGCGTCGTCACCTCCACCAGATCGTTGGCAATCAAACGCTGGGCCACCTCCATCACGCCCGCCCCGTGAGCTCCCGTGGTGATCAGATCAGCGCGCTCTCGCAACATGGGCAGGGCGTTGGACACCGCCACGCCGCACGCGCAAGCGGCGAGCAAGGCATGATCGTTCTCGGCATCCCCCACGCTGACCACGTTGTGCGGAGACAGCTGCAAGGCGTCCAAAGCCGCCCGCAAGCCGGTGGCCTTGTTCACTCCCGACGGGAGCACCATCACCGCGCCCTTGTTGAAGATCACCTGCATTTCGAGCCCCAGCTCCCGGATCACTTGCAGCACCACGGTTTCGTGAGGTTGCCAGGTGGCGACGATGACGTGGCCGCGGGCGACGTCGGGCACGCCGCGCTTCTCCAGAGTCTCCGCGAAGAGCGGCGGGGGCGGCTCCACCAGGGGGCGCAGTTCGCGGGTCGCTGGCCAGTAGAGCACGGCGCCATTTTCGGCGACCACCACATCGAAGATCGAAAGGTCGGGACATACCGTTTGCAGGTCGTCCAGGCGGCGTCCAGTGACCAGAATGATCTTGCGACCGGTGGAGCGCAGCCGCTCCAGTCCAGCGCGCACGTCATCCCCTACCCGCCCATTGGTCGCCAGGGTCCCGTCGTAGTCTGTTGCCAGTGCGTGGAAGCGCATGTCGTCCAAACCTACCGCGGCGCGTTTCACAGGGGTAGATCCCGAAAGCAATGGACATTCGCGCGGTTGTTGCTATCAGCCCCCTTATGTTGCCGTCCCCCGACCCATTCCAGGACTTCGCGTCGCTGCGGCTCTCGGACAGCCTGCGGCAGGTGGTGGCGGAACTGGGGTTCGAAAAGCCCACCGCCGTCCAGGCACAGGCCATACCCCTGCTGCTGACCGGCAAAGACCTGATCGCCCAGTCGACCACGGGAAGCGGCAAGACGGCCGCCTTCGCCCTGCCCATCCTCCAAAAGCTGGATCTGAAGACCCGTCATCCGCAAGCGTTGATTCTCTGCCCCACGCGGGAGCTGTGCACTCAAGTGGCCCGCGAGTTGCGAAAGCTGGGCCGCCGCGAGCCAGGCGTGCAGGTGTTGATCCTCTCGGGCGGACAACCCATGAACCCGCAACTGGCGGCGCTGAAGCAGGGCGTGCACGTGATCGTGGGAACGCCGGGCCGCGTGGTCGACCACATCACCCGCGGATCGCTGAGCCTGACGGACCTGGTAACCCTGGTCGTCGATGAGGCCGATCGCATGCTGGATATGGGATTCGGCGAACAGGTCGAGGCCATCCTGACGGCGGCACCGCGCCGGCGGCAGACCGCGTTTTTTTCCGCCACCTTCCCCCGTTCCATCGAGGCGATGAGCAGCGCCCATCAACAGACGCCGGTGCGCCTGACCATTCCCGAATCGCAGGCTCAGGGGCCCGCCATCCGGCAGCTCGCTTACGACGTCGTCGATGATGACCAGCGTCTGGAGACGCTGCTGGCGGTGCTGCAACTGATGCCGCCGGAATCAGCGGTAATTTTCTGCAACTTCAAGGCCACCATCGCGCAAGTTGAACGCGGGCTCGCCCAGGCTGGCTTCAGCGTATCCACGCTGCACGGCAATCTGGAGCAAAAGGAGCGCGACTTCGTGATGGCAAAGTTCCGCAACCACAGCACCCGGGTGCTTGTCGCCACCGACGTGGCTTCGCGGGGTCTGGACATCGATGGCGTGGATCTGGTCGTCAACTACGAGCTGCCCTTTCAACCGGAAATCTACATCCACCGCATCGGGCGTACCGGCCGTGCCGGGAAGGAGGGCCTGGCCGTCTCACTGGTCGGCCCGCGCGATCGCCACAAGGCGAAGGCCATCGAGTCAGCCACGGGTGCACCGCTGGAGCGCCAGGCGCGGCTTCTTCCCGAACAGCTGCGAGCGGGCGCCGCCAACAACCTGGAAAACGGCGGCAAGCTGGGTAGCGTGCCTGCGCCCTCGGCGGCGAACATGGAGACGCTCTACATCTCAGGCGGACGAAAGGACAAGCTGCGTCCAGCGGACATCCTGGGCGCCCTGACCGGGGAGGCGGGCGGGCTGGCCGGGACGGACATCGGCAAGATCGAAATTCACGATCGTTTTTCTTACGTGGCCATCGCCAAAGGCAGCGCGCCACGCGCCGTTGAGCAACTGGCCGCCGGCCGCATCAAAGGGAAAAAATTCAAGGTTGGATTGGCCCGCTGAAGGGCGAGACAGGTAGCCAACGCGACCGCGTTGGGCGGCGCTGGCGAGGCGGCAAGGTCACCGCCGGTGACTCTTGACCAGGCTGGCCCTTCGCCGCACGCGCAAGACGGGAGGCGCGTTTTCGCAGCCTGGCTCTTTGCCTGTTTGCCTACCTGACATGCTGATCCATCCAGCTGGACGGCACCGTCTCCCGGACACATTTCTACGGCCCCCAGCCCCCCCCGCCACTGGGACCCGCGAGCCGACTCAGCGCAAAGCTACGGCGCTGGGTCCTTGTCGCGTTCTGCGGGAGAATCGCTGACGGAGGGGATGCTCATCAGATCCTTGCGGGCGGCCTTCCAGGCCTTCTGCACGATCCATGAAAGAGAACGATCCTGGCGAGTCGCCTCCGCCCCGATCTCCTTCAGCATCTCTTCTGGGAAGTAGAGACTCTGCTTTCGTTTGTCGCTTGCGCTCACGCGACGATTGTACGTGAGCCGGGCGGGAAACACGAATTCCCCGGTTGGCACGCTCCGGCGCGGGCCTGGAGGGGCCACCCGATCACCTGGACGCACAATCCCAAGATGTCTGGCAAGGTATATCGAGTGCATGGACGTCCCCTCCCCTGACCGCTCCGATCGGACGTGCCGAGCGCCCGGGGGGCCCGCCGGAGCGCGCACGGTAGGGCTGAGGACGTTCGCCCGCAGCAATGTGACGTCGCTGTTCACGACGGCGCTGGATTTCGCCACACTCATCAGTCTGACCGAGCTGGCGGGGGTCAGCTACGTCGTGGCGACCTGGCTCGGCACAGTGGTCGGGGCACTGAGCAACTTCGTCATCAATCGGAACTGGGCCTTTCGCGCGCGCGGAAAGCATTACGGCTCGCAATTCGCGCGCTTCGTCCTGGTTCAGGTGGCGGCCTCGGCCTTTCACACCGGCGGCGTGTGGGGATTGACCGCGGCGGCAGGAGTTCCTTATCCGATCTCCAAGGCGATCGTGTCGATCGCCGTGTACTTGCTCTGGAACTATCCCCTCAACCGGCGGTTCGTATTCAGTCAGTCACGGGAGTCAGACGGGCCTGCACGGCATGCCTGACGGCGGCCCAGTTCCCACGCGCCTCCGAACCCAGCACCTGCCCCGGCGCCGAGAAAGGCAGCGACGTGTGCACGCAACAGTCGACGCCGCAGTCACGCTCGCACCCCTTGGCCCCTCCCCACCCGGCCAGATCGGCCGGCGTCACCGCCTCGAACGCCATGCTGGCCGGCACGTGGTAGCAGAAATGGAACTGGCCCTCGGGTGAGATGTAGAAGCACTTCTGGCCAGCCTGACAGGTCCAGCGGGGCGGCGCGCCCGTCAACGTCTGCTCGTAATAGTCCAGCATGAAGTACGGGGTGGCCACCGGACGGCCAGCCTGCTTCTCGGCGCGCAGCCAGCGCAGCTTCTCCAGGTAGCGGCTGTTGTTGATGCGGCGGCGCAGGCGACCCCGATCGTGAACGACCGCGAAGTTGACGCCAACGCCTCGATCAAAACAGAAGCGCGCCACCTCCTCGACCTGGTCCAGAGTCTCGTCGCAGATCACCGTGTTCACGCGGAACCAAATGGGGCGATTGGCGCACAGCTCGATCTTCCCTTTCAGGGTCTTCAGCGACTTCGGCGCGGAAGGAGTGGCGTTGACCGCGTCGACGGAAATCTGCAGACGTCCCAGACCAGCGGCCAGCAGATCGTCCAGGCGGGTCGCCGTCAACAGGAACCCGTTGGTGGTCATTCCGGTGGTCATGCCGCGCGCCGTGATCTGCCCCAGCAGCCGGGTCACATCGGGATGCAGCAACGGCTCTCCCCCGATGAGGTCGGTATGCAGAACGCCGAGCTGATGACACTTCTCGATGCGCGCGACGAGATCGTCGTACCCAACATGTCCCTTGTCGTTGTCGTACTCCGTGCAGTAGGCGCAATCGAGGTTGCAGCGCCAGGTGATGTTTAGCTGGGCCCAGAGGGGACGGCTGTCCAGGGCTCGCGGCAGGGCGCGCAACAAGCCCCGGGCGGAAATGGGATTGCGAGTCTTGGGGTTTTGGCTCATGCGATGCTCCACATTTCCTGCGCTATGGTGCCGGAGAGCCCGGCGAGCAACCCGGCCGACGGCCGCGCACCCAACCGCACGCGAAAGCCGCAACCAGGCGTGGGGGGAATGGTACCACCCGGGGCGCGATGCTGGTGGCGGCGCTGACCGCTGATCGCATCGGGCCAGCGGGTCGCCCGAGGCATCGGCATGGCGTTCGGCGGCGGGCTGCTGTTTCTGATCGAGCGGGCCCGGGCGGGTGAAGTCTTCACAAATGCGACGTGTTCTCTGAAGGCGATGTCATTCGGACGTCACTTGCGCTTCACTCACGGGCGCCGTGCACATTGCCGTCACCACCTGCTACAAGCCGTCGGACAGCCATCGGGCCAGGGCCCAGATCCTGGCGGAACGCTTCGCTGCGCCACTGGTGGAACGCCGGGCTTTCCAGACCATGTTTGTGGCGACTGGTGCCACGCACCTTTACGTCGTGGGGCGCGATCATGAAGAGGTGCGTGGGGGCGCTGGCGCTTGCTTCGTTCAGGAAGGCTTGCTTGCGACCAAACTTCACGAGGGGGTGCGCCATCCGTTGGTGCGGGCCGTTGGTGCGTGCACTAGCATGATCGATTGCACGGTGGGGTTGGCCAACGACGCGCTCCACGCGGCGATCATTCTCGGCTGCCAGGTGCTGGGCGTGGAAGGTAGCCCGATCATCCACGCCCTTTTGGAGGAGGGCCTCCCGCGCCTGGCGGCTTCCTATCCGGCCGCCAAGCAGATCGACCTGATACATGGCGAGGCGGTCGAGGTGCTGCGCGGGCTCGCCGACCGATCGCGCGACGTGGTCTTTCTTGACCCGATGATGGAGCGCCCCGGAAACAGCGCGCCGTCGTTCGCGACCCTGCGCGCGTTTGCCGTGCCTGCGCCTGCCTCCCGTGACCTGCTGCGCGAAGCGGCGCGGGTCGCCCGTCACCGGGTGGTCCTGAAGCTCGGCAAGGGGGCGCCGCTGCCCACCGATGCGCCGTTCGTCTTCGCGCGCCAGGAGCATGGCAGCCACGTGACCTACTGGGTGCACGCGATTTAGCGGTCGCGCCGCAGGCGCGAGGTGCTGGGGGGTGGGTGGTCCGTCCGCGTATTGCGGACCGGCCGAGTGAAACTCGGACGGGCTGCTAAGAACTTCCCGATTGCTCGGCACAGGCGGCCAGCCGCTTCTCCAGGAAGCGACGTTCGGTCGGGTTGCGCGCCAGCCCCAGCGCCTGGTGAAAGCGCTCCCACGCCAGTTCTGTGCGGCCACGCGCCAGTTCCATCTCGCCCATCGCGGCGGCATAGAAGGGATAGCGCTCCAACCTTTCGCTGCCGGCGATGCCGCCGATGGCCTCCAGCCCGCGGTCCGGGCCCTGGTGCTGGCCGAGAGCAATCGCCCGGTGCAGCGCCACCACCGGCGAAGGGCGCAGCGCGAGCAGCGCGTCGTAGATCCGCACGATGGCGGACCAGTCGGTCTGGCGGGCCGACGGTGCCATCGCGTGCACCCCCGCGATGGCGGCCTCCAGGTGATAGGTCGTGACGTCGGGGCCCGTCGCCGATTGGTCGAGCAAGCGCCGCCCCTGCACAATCAGCGTCTGATCCCACTGCGATCGGTCCTGCTCGAAGAAAGGCATCAATTCGCCGGCGCCGTCGAGCCGGCCTGGCATCCGCGCGGCGTGCAGGCACATCAGCGCGGCCAGCGCGCGCGTCGCTGGTGTCTGCCCGACCGGATGATCGAGGAGAAGCGACACCAGGCGCATTGCCTCGTGGCACAGCTCGACCCGCACCGCCGATTCGGGTGAGGCGCCGTGATAGCCCTCGTTGAACAACAAGTACAGCGCGCGGTGGACCACTGGCAGGCGCGCTTCCAGCTCGCGCGCGTCGCCCAAATCAAACAGCGTCCTCGACGCGGCCAGCGCCTTCTTGGCACGAGTGACGCGCTTCTCCACCGCCGCCGGGCTCTCCAGCAAGGCGCTGGCGATCTCCTTGACGCTGAACCCGCACAGCACCTGGAGGATCACCGCGAGCTGCGCCTCTTCGGGCAGGCGCGGGTGGCAACACGACAGCATCATCCGCAGCTGGTCGTCCTGGATCGCG
>JBDSME010000512.1:0-7867 GCA_039916065.1 Polyangia bacterium | reverse complement strand
GAGCTTGCTCGACAGCAACCACGGCGATGGAGCGTTCATCAACGCCAAGGGCAAGAATGTGGTGGTCATCGGTGGCGGCGACACGGGGACCGACTGCGTGGGTACGGCCATGCGCCACGGTTGCAAGGGCCTGGTGCAGTTCGAGATATTGGCGCGTCCCCCCGATGCGCGCGCCGCCGACAACCCCTGGCCGCAGTGGCCGCGCGTCTATCAAATGGACTATGGGCAGGAGGAGGCGGCCGCGCGCTTCGGCGCCGATCCCCGGCGGTACGCGGTGGTCACCAAGCGGTTCGTGGGCAACGACAGCGGCGCCATCAAGGAGCTGCACACGGTGGAGATCGATTGGCAGCGCGACCCCGCTGGCAAGATGACGATGCGCGAGCTCCCCGGCACGGAGAAGGTCTGGCCGGCGGATCTGGTCTTCCTGGCGATGGGTTTTCTGGGGCCCGAACAAGAAGGGCTCCTGGGCGAGCTGGGGGTGAAGCTCGATGGACGCGGCAACGTGGTCACCGACGCCAACAAGCAGACCTCGGTGCCCAATGTGTTCGCGGCCGGTGACATGGCGCGTGGCCAATCGCTGATCGTTTGGGCCATCGCCGAGGGCCGCGCCGCCGCGCGCGGCGTGGACCAGTACCTGATGGGCGAAACGCTCCTGCCCTGAGCAGCGCAGTTCCCACGGACTTCTGGGGGTGATTGGAGATTCCGGGGGCGCCGGGCGGTCGCGGTGGCGCCATCACCGTCGTTCAGCGGGTCAGCTCGGACCTGCGACTGCAACCGGCACGTCCATGGCATCTTTGTCGATGGAGTTTTCGTACCTGCGGCCGCTGGCGGCAAGCCCAAAGTTCCAAGTCGCCACCGTTGCCGATGACACTTTGTCAGCGGTGAAGATGCAGCAGCATCTCCATCGCGTCGCGATCGTCGGGATTGAGCGCGAGCGCGCGCAGGAGGTGCGCCCGGGCGTCGTCGCGATGGCCGGCGTCGAGATCCATCGAGGCGAGGAGCGCGTGGGCGCGGGCGGCGCCGCCGTCTGGTTTGAGAGCTGCGGTGCAGGTGCGTCGCGCGATCTGGGGGCGCCCGGCCCGAAGCTCGACGTCGCAGCGCAAGGCGAGGAGCCCCGGCGCGCCCGGATAGCGGTCCAGGCCTTCGCGAATCAGTGGGTTCGCGCGTTGGTCGGCGTTCGCTCGCAGGTGGCCGTCGATCCGGCCGACGAGGTCGAGATAGGCGGGCTCATCCTCGAGGGTGATCTTGAAGGCGACGGCGTCCTTGGGCAATCCCGCGCGGCCGCGCGTCTCGCTGGCCCACCGCGAAATCGCGGCCGTCCCGGGGGTGTCGCCTGCGAGGGCGAGCGCTTGTTCGGCGAGCGTCACGGCGCCGAGTTCGCGATAGCCGCCGGCAACGGCGACGAACGGTGCGGATCGTTTCGGATCGCCTAGCGCGGTTCGCTTGGCGGCTTCGACGCGCGCCCGCGCCTCGTCGCGGTGTCCGTTCGCGATCAGGGCGCGGACCGCCTCGGCGAGCTCGTGCGTATTCGCGGGAGGGTTGGTGGCGGTGCCCCGCGTGGGGGTCGCGGGATTCGGGCGGGCAAACGGTGGGGGCGGCCGCGGTGGCGACAGCGGCGCCCCGAGAGGGAGGGCCGAAGGTGGCGGCGTTGCGCGCGCACCCTGGTCACGCAACAACCGCAGCAGGGTCTCACGATCCTGCGCCAGCGTGTCGTCGAACGGTCGCGACTCGACGAACGCCAGCAGCGGCCGCGGGTCGAATGACGGTCCGACGCGCGCGTCCAAATCGAGGCGCATGATCTGAATGTTGTCGGCGGAGAGGCTGGTTTGGTTCGTTCGATACTGGGCGTTCATGATGCGGTCGGGCTCGAGATCGTGAAGCGCGCCGAGGGTGTGCGCCCACTCGTGAAGGAAGATGACGGTCTCGCGGTGTTGTTTTCGGCTGCGGTACAGCTCGGCGCGCTCGTCATTCGTCAAGCGGTGAAGGTTCCGTTCCATGCTCAGGGCCTCGGCCGGATCGTCGGTGCCGCGCAACACGAAGTGCCTGCCCAGCAACGGCGCGAGGCCGAGCTCGTGAATGTCGTTGGTGACGCCCGGCAGCGCCGAGGCGAGGCCGATGACCCAGTCGACGTCAGCCCCGGCATCCAGCGCCTCGAGCGCCGCCAGCGCGCCGGCGAGCGGCGCCCCGGCACTGCGGCGGTCCCACGAGCGAAGGGACTGGAGCTCGAAGTGAACGGAGAATCCGGGTTCCACGAACGCATTCACGCGTTCGAACAGCGAACGCACCCGCGCTTGCCAGTGCGGGGTGACCGCTCGGTAGTCGAGGTCGCCGTAGACGCGCACCCGTAGGGTCCGGGTGCGCTCGCCGATGGGCGCCTCGGGCGACCGCAGGGCCTGCGGCGTCGAGAGCTCGGCGGTGCGCTTCTCGACGTCACGCTCGGGGGTGAGCGACGGCTTCTGAAAGAAGGGAACGGACTTGGGCTCGGCGCGCGCCATCGCCAGCGTGCCAAACATCGCGATCGCTCCCGCGACCACGCCCCCCAGCGGCCTCATCGAGCCGACTATATCCCAGGGGCCTCCCGGTCGACCATCGGCGCTAAGGCAGCGAAGCGGCGGGTCTTCGGATTTCACCCGGCGACGCGACCGATGAATCGCACTGACGGTATGCTTCCACGCCGATGATCGTGTCAAAAAAGGTCCGCCAGTCGGCCTGGGTCATTCATGCCTGCACCTTGTTGCTCGCGGCCGTGGGTGTGTTCTGCGCGGACAGCACGCGGCGCTCGTTGTCAGGAACCTTCGACGAGCCGAACCACCTGGCGGCAGGACTGGAGTGGTGGCAATTCGGGACCTACACCCAGTGGACGGAGAACCCACCGCTGGCGCGAATCGCCGTCGCCGCCCTGCCGTATTTGCACGGGATGCGTCTGCCGCCACACCGGGAGTGGGATCCCAAGACCCACGATTGGGATCGTACCTGGCAGCTGGGCAATGATCTGTTGTACGCGAGTGCCGACGGGTACGAGACCACCCTGGTCCGCGCGCGTCTGGGGATTCTGCCCTTTTTCCTGATCTGCATCGCCGTGGTGTGGGGGCTGGCGGGCGGGCGGCGGCGACCGCTGGCTGGCCTGCTGGCCGTGGGACTGACCGCCACTCTGCCGGCTCTGATAGCGCACGGGGCCCTGGCCACCACCGATATTGCTTCGGTCGCCACCTACCTGCTGGCGGTGCTGGCACTGTTGCGTTGGTTCGAGCGGGCGACCACGGGGCGAGCGCTGGCGGTCGGCGTCACCGCGGCACTGGCGCTGCTGGCGAAGTTCTCAATGCTCCTGTTCCTGCCCGCGACGGCCGTGGCGTTCATCGCTGCTCGTCGCATGGGACGCATGGGACAATTGACTGCGCGGCCCCCGGAAATCGGCGGGCAGCTCCCTTCGGCAGACCCCGCGGTCACGCCGGTCCCTTGGCGGGTGCTGGCGCGGCAGGCGGGTCTGGCGGCGGTCGCCATGACCCTGGTCACCTGGGCGGGATACCATTTTTCCGTCGGCGCGATCGGCGATCTGGCGCCCGAGGTAAAGGGCTGGTTGCACTTGCTGCCGCCGGTGGCCGACAGGGGGTTCCTGTATCGCGTTCCCCTGCCCATGCCCGAACTCTTTCACGGCATTCGCTTTTTGCGGGCGCACAACGCCGTGGGGCACAACGCTTACTTGCTGGGCAAGGTTTCAGATCACGGTTTCGCCGCGTTCTACCCGGTGGCGCTGTTCGTGAAGACGCCGCTGCCGTTCCTGGGCCTGTTCGCCTTGGCCGCCGTCCTGATGTTCAGACGTCGCCCCGCATTGTGGGCGGCGCGGGGGGCGGCCCTGGCGGCCCTGGCTATCCTGGGGCTGGCCGCCCAGAGCCACATCAACCTGGGGATCCGACATGTGCTGGTCGTGCTCCCGTTGCTGGCCCTGTCCATCGTGTGGGCGCTGGATGATTACATGGCATCGGCCGCCAATCGCACCCGCCGCGCGGCCGGGTTGGTGTTGGCGGCCCTGTTGGTGGCCCAGCTTGTCGGCGCGGTGAGGGCGCGGAGGACCGAACTGGGCTACTTCAATGCATTGGCGGGAGCCGATCCGGCCGCCATTCTGCTCGATTCAGATCTCGACTGGGGGCAGGACCTTTTCGAACTGCGTCGCCTGACCCGCGAACGCGGCATCGACACCCTGAAGATCTGCTTCTTCGGAATGTTGCGTGTGTGCCGCCATGGACTGCCACCGCTGCAAGGACTGGTGCCGGGCGTACCCGCCACCGGCTGGATTGCCATCAGCGAGAACTACTACCGGCACCGCAGTACCTTCGTCCTGCTGAAGGATCCGTGCGATCCGAAGTCGACCTATTCCCGGGCAGAGATTCCGCCTGCGCCATTCGCCTGGCTCGGCGCTCACACACCGGTCGCCATTGCCGGGACTTCGATCCGCCTGTACCACATCCAGTCCGCCCCCACCGCGGCGTCGCCGCATGAACGTTTCTAGTGCACTAGCGCCGAGTGGCTGATCGGAACCTTCAACTTGATCGTGCGATGAGGTCGGCCAGGAAGTGGCTGTCATGGCCCATGTTCAGCAGCGCCCCGACGGTGCCGTAGTTGTGGCCGATGAAATAAAGGCGCGGGTGATCCAGGCTGGCGACCCGTTCGCGGCGGGCAAAGCCATGGGCGTCCCGGGTAACCAGGGGTCCCAGTGCCCCCAGGGCGGCGCGGAACCCGGTGGCCAGGATGACGTGTGAAAATGCCTCGCGCGTGCCGTCGGCGAACTGGACGCCATCAGCGGTGAAGGCCAACACGTTGCCGCGGACGTTGATACGGCCGGCGCGGATGGCCTCGATCAGCTTGAAGCCGATTATGGGTGGGCGCTCCAGTAGAGGGCGCACGGACGGCGGCAGCACGGGCGGCCCCCGGAGGAGGCGCATGGCCTTCATGGTCGCGCCGGTCACCAGGCCCTGTAGAGCGCGCGGCAATTTCTGTATCCAGAGCGACCAGTATTGGATGGGAATGCCGAGTAGCCGCAGCGGCACCACGTGCGCCCCGTTGCGCACCGACACCGTGACGTCGGCGCCGGCCGAGGCCAGCTCGCTGGCGATCTCGGCGCCGGAGTTGCCCACCCCCACCACCAGCACCCGCCGGCCGATGAAGCTGTCCGGGCGCCGGTAGCACACGCTGTGCAGGATCTGTCCCCGGAAGCTGGCCTGTCCGGGCCACGTCGGGATCACCGGATCGGCCACGATACCGGTAGCGAAGATAAGGTGCTTGGCGCTGAAGTGCCCGCTGGTCGTCTCCAGCCACCAGCCTTCACCCGGGTCGCCGCGGGTCACCCTGCTGACCTCGCAACCGAGCCTCACCGGCAAGGCCAGCTTCGTCGCGTAGTCTCGCAGGTACGAGGCGAACAGCACTCGCGATGGGAAAAGAGGCGTGCCGCGGGGAAAGCCCAGTCCGGGCAGCGAGGAAAGGTGCCGTCCGGTGTGCAGCATCAGGCTGTCGTATAGCTGGGTCCAGGTGTGGCCCGGTGCCTCGCCACGCTCGAGCACCATGTGCCGCACCCCACGCCGGGTCAATGCCGCCGAGGCAGCCAGGCCCGCCGGGCCGCCGCCGACGATGACCGTGTTGATCTCAGGCATTCAGCCTAACCACCGCGGCCGCGACGTCCTCGGGCGCGGGCTGGCGAGGCCATGCAGCAGCTCGCGGCGCAGTCGCGCGTCGTTGACTTCGTTGGCGATGGGGCCGGACTCCACGAACAGATCATACTGCGCGGTTCGGGGGTGCGCCGCGGCACGGAACTGTACGACGAGGAGGCCGAGGCGTCGCCAGACCTCGGCAATCCCGCAACGCCTTCGCCAGAATGATCGGGCTTTGACCCTTGCTGTGCAGCTGCGAGAAGCCTTCTTGGAAGACCACGAAAATTCGCAGCGCGATGCGCCTCCATAGCCTGTCGTCGCGACGGACCGGCAGGGCATGTACCATCGAGTCCGCCATGAAGCCCAGTGCGTTCGCGGCAGCAGTCGTCGCCCTCGCGGGGCCTTCAGGATGCGGGGCCGGCGGGTCGTCCGCGGGTATCTACGCCACCTGGAAAGCGAACGGCGCCTCCGAGGCGGCCACCCCATATCATTGGGAATGGAACTCCGACGGTGTTCAGGATTCGTTCGAGGTCCTCGCATCGAGCGCGAGCACGTTCTTGCAAATCCTGCTGGCCGGGCCGACGCCGTTGGCGAGCGGCACGTATCAATGCGGGCAAAAGCCTGCCCAGGCGAGGATGGCCTACCACAGCTCCGGCGCACAGACCGCCGAGGCCCAGTCGTGCTCGATCACGCTGACGGAAGTGGGGGCCCCTCCGAACCGCCCAGTCACCGGCACCTTCGAAGCGACGGTCGAACACGCCGGCGGCGGAGCAACGGTTCTCACGGATGGTCGCTTCGGGTTGGCAAAGACGCAGTGACGCGTGGGCATTCGACAGCTTCTCTGCGGAGCACGACCTTCCTCGCGGCGAGCATCTCCCTCCTCTTGCTGTCGCCGTCAGGATTTAGAACGGAACGTCCTCGTCCCCCGGCGCGGGCACGCCGTCTTCCGGCGGCAGGCCGATCTCCGCGTCTTCCCCCCCGGTGACCACCTCGACGTGGATCGCGACGTTGTCGCCGTAAACCTTGCCGTTCCAGTCGCGTCCGCCCAGCCGACCCGTCACGGCCAGAACCGAACCTGGCTTCCAGGCCGTGGCGTCATCCGCCAACCGGCCGAAAACTTTGATCGGGATCATCTGCGGATACTGGCCGCCGGTCTCGAAGATCAGCGTCAGGATCGGCTTGCCGGCCTTCGAAACGAAGGTATCGATTCGCTTCAGAGTGCCCTGGCCCTGGAAGGTGAAGTCGTCAGTGTTGTTCACGATCGTCTGCTTCTATCACCATCGCGTGGAACTGGCGGCGCGGTGGCGCAAGTATCGGGCGAGATTTTTCGGCGTCCTCGGCCAGGGCGACAAGTCTCAGTTCGGGCACCGCGGGCGGCAGTCTCGAAACCGCGGCCGCCGCCAGTTGCGCACCGTCCGAAGGAGTGAAGATCGGTCAGCGCCAGAGCAACCCAAGAGTCGCGAGGAGGTCGGGGTCGCGCCAGCGCAGCCCAACGCCGACAAACGCGCTCGCGCGCGGGTCCGCCGTCGTGGCCGATATTCAGGGGCGCCCCGACCGTAGTCGATTTCAGCTTGCTCGCCGGCCCTCTCACCGGGACCGGTTGAGCACGGGGCTCAGGACGGCGCAGGTTTCAGCCGTGAGCAGCGTGCGTTCGACCTCGGCCAGCAGGTGGGCGACGCCCTGGCGGTGCGAGGAGATCACTGTGGCGGCGATGTCGCCGGGGTCGACCGCGTCGATCGCCGCTTCCGAGGCGTGGTCGGCGTGGGCCGGCGCCGGCACATCGGTGGCCACCACCTTCAGCACTCGACCGACGAAATCGGAGCCTCCTTGTGCGATGAAACGGGCGTCGTTCGGAAAGCGCACGTCATCCACGACGTACAGGCGGTGTGGGGCACCGGGGTTCCGGTCGCGCTCGCGACGCAGGCCCAGCAGCAACGCCTGCAGGTGGATGTCGTCGCCGAACTCCGTCCGCAGCCCCTCGGTGCCCAGACGCTGCAGTAGCCAGCGCGGGGAAAATCCGTAGCGCGGATCCACAGCTTCCTTGTCCGCCTGGGTTCCCCACACCTGCGCGTCCGAAAAGCCAAAGACGTTTTGCACCGCCCGCTTCATGGGTCCGGCCAGTGAGCACCTCTCGGCGCCGAAAGTCTCCACCAGGTGTTCGGCCACGGACGTCTTGCCGTGTCCCGCCCGCGCCAGCAAACCAAGGACGTAGATCACGCGGTCAG
>JBDSME010000511.1:0-3176 GCA_039916065.1 Polyangia bacterium | reverse complement strand
CCGCCCCATCGACTTTGGTGTCGCCGACGGCTTCAGCCGCGTCGGGTCGGTCACCGCCACGGTCGACTTCGACACGCGCTCCGACCCTCTGGTTCCGCGCGCCGGGACTCACGTCGCGCTGTCGGTGGAGGGCGCCAGCGCCAATCTGCTCTCCAACTACGATTTCGTGAAGCTGGTCCTGCAGGCGTCGTTTTACAAGCCCACCCGGCGGGGACACATCATCGGCATTCACACCTTCGGCGGGGCGCTGTTCGGAGGTGCCCCCATCTTCGATCGCTTCTTCATCGGGGACATGAATCTGTTGCTGCCACCCCGGGCGCTCGGACTGAACTTTTCCACCCAACCGTCGCGCGACTTTCTGGGCACCTCCATCGCCAGCCACCGCTATGACAATTTCGCAGGCCGCGTGCTGCTGGAATACGCCGTACCGCTGTGGCGGAGGCACCGGCTGGTGTACAGCGGCGACGTGTTCATCGCCCTGGGTGCCTTCGCCATGGGCAGCAAGGGCGCCTTTCGGGATCCCGCCCGGTCGGGACCGGGCGCCTGGCCCGTGGACATGACTGGCGATCTGGGCGTGCGGCTGGACACGATGATTGGGGTCTTCACCCTTTCCTTCGCCAACGCCCTGGGACGAATTCCCTTCTGACGATGGCGATGCGGAAGGTGAAGGTGAAGGTGAAGGTGCGCCCCTCGCAGGTGCCTCTGGCGGCCGTGCTGGGGGCCGCCCTGGTCTGGTCGTGGGGCCTGGCACCGGCGCACGCGGAGCCGCTGCCGGTGCGCACCACCGGTATTTCCAGGTCTGGGTCAACCCTGGCGGTTTCGGTGGGGCTGCAGGATCTGTTCACGCCGGCGGCCCGCGACCGCGTGATGTCGGGCTTTTCCACCCGGGTCCTGATTCGAATTTTCTTGCGACGAGAAGGCGAGTCCGAACCGGTGGCGGTGGCCTTCCAGCGGGCCGAGATCGTCTATGACATCTGGGACGAAAAGTTTCGGGTGCGCGTGACGCACGGCCCGGGCACCGATCGCATGGTCGAAACGACCACCGTCGAGGACGCCATCACGCTGGCCACGGCGCTGCGCCAGTTCCCGCTCGCCGAGCAGGGACAACTCCAGCCTGGAGCGCGCTATTTCCTGGCGGTGCGTGGGGATCTGAATCCGCTGTCCCCGGAGTTGCAGGCGGAGGTGCGGCGCTGGTTGCGTCAGCCCGCGGGCGCGCAACGCCGGCCCGGCGCGGGCGGCGGCGACAGCTTCTTCGGGTCGTTCGTCACCGTGTTCGTGAACCCGCAGATTGAAGACAGCGAAAGTCAGGTGCGCTTCGTGTCCCAGACTTTTCAGGCGGAGGTGGCGCGCTGATGGAGCCGTCACAATCGCAGATGTCACCGTCGCAGGTGTTACGGTCGCATCACCGTGCCCGGGGGCATTTTCGCTTCCCGGGCCGGTTCGAGTGGAAGGTTCTGGCCGCGGTGCTCATAGTCGCGACCTTGCCGCTGGGGGCAACCGGGTACTTTCTGTCGCGCACGCTCGCCACCGTGGCCGCCATCAACAGCCGGCACCAGCACGAGGTGCGTGATTCGCTGGGCCAGGCGCTGGAGGCTTACCGCATCACCTTCACCCAGGAGAAGGACAACTTTCGCGCGCGGGCTGAAACCCTGGCCGCCCAGGCACCGGCGCACGCCTCAGAGCTGTCCGGGGAGCCGGCGCTCCTGCGGGCCCGCATTCTTCAGGGCACCGCCGTGGTCGACCAGTGGTCGGTGCCAGCGGCCGACCTGCAGCGCGCCCGCGAGGCGCCTCCCAACCTGGTGGAGCTGCCCGGCGCATCGGACGGGGCACCGCCGCGGCTTCTGGAGTTGACCTTCGGAATCGATCGCCAGCTCTATGCCAACTTTCTGTCGCTGCGGCAGGCGGTGGAGAAGGAGCGCGAACTGGATCGCGTCCTGCCCCTGCTGCTGCCCGGGGTCTTCCGGGCGCTGATCCTGGAGTTGGTGATCGTCCTGGTGCTGGCCACGGGTATCGGGCTGCTGGTGGCGCGACGGGCCACCGGCCGCGTGGCCACCTTGCGGGACGCGGCTTCACGCGTCGCCGGGGGCGATCTGTCCGTGCGCATCGCTCCGCGAGGACGTGACGAGCTGGATGATCTGGGGCGGGCTTTCGATCGCATGGTTGGGGAGCTGGGCGACGCGCGCTCTCGTCTGGAGTACCTGCAGAAGGTGTCGGCCTGGCAGGAGGTGGCAAGGCGTCTGGCCCACGAGATCAAGAACCCCCTCACCCCCATCCAGCTGGTGGTGCAACAGCTCCGGTCCCAGTACCACGGCGACGATCCCGCGTACCGGCGCCTCCTGGACACCGCCGGCGACGTGCTGGTCGAGGAGATCGGCGCGATCCGCCGGCTGGTCGACGACTTTTCAGCGTTCGCCAAGCTGCCCAAGGTCGAACCCACCCCTGTGGACCTCGGCGCCCTGATCGATGACTTCGCGCGCTTCCACCCCGAATGGGGAGCGCGCGTCACCACCGAACACCCCGAGCGTCCCGTCCAGGCGCTGTGTGATCGCATGTTGCTCCAGCGCGTGCTGGCCAACCTGGTCGAGAACGCCATCCAGGCCGCCGAAGGTTCGGGGCGGGTCCCCCGGGTACGGCTTGGCGTCACGGGCCCGGATAGCGACGGGATGGTGCCCGGCACCGTGGCCAGCACCGTCGCTATCCTCGTGGATGACAACGGCCCCGGTATTCCACCGGGCGCCGCCGCGCGCATCTTCGATCCGTACTTCACGACCAAGGAACATGGCACTGGCCTGGGATTGGCCATCGTCCGCAAGATCGTCATCGATCACGGTGGTGACGTGACCGTCGGCGTGGCGCCGCCACCGCTGGGGGGAGCGCGCTTCAGCGTTCTTTTGCCGTCGATCTCCTGACCTCCCAAATTTTACCGTCTGGTAACAGCCAGAGGAAAGCTCTGCCCGTCCAGCACCAGGGCCAGGGCACCTGCGGGGTCTTCGACGATGAGCTCCGCCACCACCGCGGCCGCCGAGGTGGACAGCCGCGCCACGAGGTGCCCCTCCCGAACACGGCAACGCATCACCCCCGCGGCGTCGATGCTCAGCGACGCCGGAACCAGCGGCTCCTCGCTTCCGTCCGAGAGCGCCAGCAGGATGGCGCCGCCGTCGATGCGAGCGGCGCGC
>JBDSME010000510.1:0-4486 GCA_039916065.1 Polyangia bacterium | reverse complement strand
GGGTGAGCAGCGTGGTTCCGTCCGCCTTGCTGCTGCCGGGGAACTTGGCATCCTTCAGCATGTAGCCGTTCCCCTGAAAACGCGGGTACCACTCCTGGATGAGCTGGGTGCTGAACGACTTCAGCACAATCAGGCGCTTGGCGGGCGTGGCGGCCTGCCCGCGCGCCTGGCCCGCCCGCAGAGACTCGAGGAAGGGAAGCGCCAGGGCGGCCCCGCCCGCTCCGCGCAGGAGCCGCCGCCGCGAGAGGCCGGCGCCTTGTTCCGGCGCGGGCGCGCTGATACTGCGAATGCGAATCATGGCGAGCCCGCCTTTCGTTGACGGAAGCTGGGATGCTGCGCCAGGTGCTTGAACACCTCGGCCAGACCAACGCCGGGCTGGGCCAGTGCGGCGGCCAGGTCCTGCCGCAGGCAAGCATCGGCGCTGTCGGCGGTAGGTTCGCGGCGCAAGGCATAACGGAAATAGTTCGCCGACAGGCAGGCCTCCACCTTGCCGCTGTCCAGGATGCGGCTGTTGAGGTCCCCTGGCCCGACCACCGGTGTGACGTCGCCCAACACCACGCGCGCCGTCGCCGTCGCGTCGATGGGAAGCTGCTTCACCAGGGCGCCCGTCTGTTCATCGAAAATCTTTTCCGTGGTTCGGTACCTTCCCAGAGCGTCGTACGATTCCAGCACGTACCCGATGTCGCTGAACTGGCTGTGGCAGCCTTCGCACAAGGCGTTGCCGTCCACCTTCTTGGCGAAGCGCTGCCGCGTGGTTTCGGTCGCGGTGGCGGGGGGTGGATCCAGCGATCCGGGCGGCAACGAATTGGGATCCGGCCGCGGCAAGGGATCGCACAAGATCGATCGCCGGATGAATGATCCGCGGTGAAACGGATTGGTCTGCTCGAGGCTGGAAACCAGCAAGGCCCCGCGTTGCAGGATCCCGGCGCGCGGCGCGGCGGCGGGAAAGACCGGATAGGCGCCCGTGCCCGTCCAGGGGGTGACACCGTACAGGTGCGCCAGATCCGCCGAGCGGGTCACGGACAGGTTGGTGCTGAGCAACTCCGCGAGCGTCCCCTTGCGTCCCCAGGTGAAGAGATCGGTCAAGTCGTGCAGTTCCTGCACCATGTCGCCGTAGTGGTCGTGGCCGCCCACCCCTACGTTCTCACCAGCCGCCAGCGCCTTGAACGCCGGGCGATCCGCGGCGAACCCCGTGAAGCTTTCCAGGCGAAACCATTCGTTCCAGAACTGCCACAAGGTCTCGCGGGTGCGCGGATCGGCGAAGACCCGGTCAAGCTGGGTGGCAAACCCGGCATCGGTGCCCAGCGATCCATCGGTGGCAGCCGCCAGCAGGGCATCGTCTGGCAAGGTCTGCCAGAAGGTGTACGACAGGCGCGAAGCCGTCTCGAAGGGCGACAGAGCGTACACGTTGCTTCGTCCCGCCACCGGCGTGCCGTCCAACTCCAGATGGTTCACGAACCGCGGCGACATCAACATCACCACCACCATCGCGCGCAGCGCCTCCGCGGGCCGGCGCACACCGTCGTTCAGGGCACGAAAGCCAGTCAGCTCGTCTGCCGTCAGCGGGCGGCGAAAGGCACGCTTGCCAAAGTTGGCCAGGAACGCGTCGACGCAAGCGGCGGTCAAGGAAGCCGCCGCCGCGCACGAGCCCGCCAGCGCCGTCAACCGCGTGGGGTTGCTCTCGATGGCGTTGCCCACGGCGATCGCCACGTTGAAGTATGACTGCACGTGATTGGACGAAACGCGCGCGTCGAGGCCGCGGAACGACAGGGTGCTGTCATCGGGGATCCCGGCCAGCGCCGGCGCCGCCTCGGTCGCCACGGCGGTCAGGCCGCTGGCCGTCAAGAGATCGCGGACCGTATTCCGGTACTGGATGGTGGACAGCTTGGTTAGTGGGGACACGCCGGGGTCCTGAATCGTGCTCGCTGGACAGGCGCCAAAGGACGCACCGCCCGTCCCGATACCCGTACCCGCTGCTGCACCGGCGGGGTGTCCCGCGCCCCCTGCACCCTGCCCTCCTCCAGTTCCCGCCACCATCCCAGAACCTTGTCCTCCGCTGAGGGAGTCAGTCCCGCCCCCGTCGATCTTACCCACGCATCCAGCAAGGGCGGCGGCGGTGACTCCCACCATCGTCATCGCCCTTGCCAGCAACAGACCGCGTCGCGTCGGCTTCAACATGTCCCATCAGGTCAGGTCGCCGGCTGTGGCGTCTCAAGGGTCAGCAATCGTGCTGTGAAGTTTGCGGTCGGAGGATTAGGCTGCTTCCTGTGTGGTGTCGGATGTTGTCAGCCTGTGCGTTGATGTCGGTCGGTGTGATCGCGTGCGACGCGCAATCGATCCAGGCCGTGGGCGTCGCGGGCGGCGTTTACCGTCCCGACCAGGGCTGCACTCTCGTGGAAGAAGCCGACCAGTGCCCGGGGCCAGGCGCGGCACTGCCACAGCTGCGCTTCGAATCGCCTGAAAATCCAGGAGTGGAGACGGATGCCATGCGTGGCACTCTGTCGGACCCGCGGGTGACTTGCCGACACAGCTTCTGCGGAAGCGGCTCCCTGGCCACGCGCGCCGCGCTGGAATGGAACGACGATCCGGAATTTCCCCAGCGCGCCGCCAGCTTCGACGTGCGCTTCCCGGTAGCGCGCGACCTGATGGGACGGACGATCAGCTTTGCCGTGTATGTGCCGGACCTGACCGTCCCCATGCACGCCCAGATCGGGGTTATTTTTGACCACTGGCGGTATGTCGGGTGGGCACCGCTGGCGCAGGGATGGAACCGGGTCTCGGGCGTGGTAAGCCCGGCCAACACCCTGACCAAGATCGATGCCGCGGTCACCTCTATCCCCGTGACATCACTACAGATTGATGTGTTCGTGCCCGTCAACACCGTCGCCGGGACCAGGGGGAGTTGGTCAGGCGACATCTATCTCGATGATATCGCCTGGTAACGAGCCACGCCGCCGTTGACCATACGGCCGCCCGCGCAATTATGAGCTGTTGGAGGCGCCCCAGGCGACTGTCATGGAAGCAATGCAGGAGAAGAAGGGCCGTCTGTTTCTGATCGGCGGCAGCAGGCCGCAGGCCGCCGAAAATGGGGATGCCGAACTGGTGTCTGCTTTCCTGCGCCACGAGCCCGGCGCCGCCGCGGACATCTGGGAGCGCTGCTATCCCAAGGTGCGGCGCACGGTCTTCCGCATGGCCGGCCCCGGACACGACAGCGAAGACCTGATCCAGGAGATCTTTTTGCGCCTGTACCGGCAGCTCTGCCGCCTGCGCGATCCGGCGGCGCTACAGCCGTTCGTGCTGGCGATCACCGTCCGCGTGGTCAAGGGAGACCTCCGCGGAAGGTGGGTCAAGAGGTGGCTTTATCTGTTTCACGATGGCGAGATCCCCGAACATGAGGCGCGCGGCGCAGATCTGGAAGCACGAAAGGCGCTGGCGCGGTTCTATCGGATCTTGGATGGGCTCTCGCCGGCGCACCGGGCGGCGTTCGTGCTGCGTCAGATAGAAGGGCTTGAGCTGACGGAGGTTTCGGCGGCGCTGGGAGTATCGCTGGCAACGATCAAGCGGTGGCTGCCGCGAATCTTGCGGCGGGTGCACTCGCAGGCGAAAGGCGATCCGTTGCTGGCGGGGTATCTGGGGGCGGAGGCAGGGGCGGGGGCGGGGGCGGGGGCGGGCGCGGATCGGACGCGGAACCAGGGGGAGGAGGCGGAATAACTCATGGATGATCAGAAAATAAACACGCTCATGGAATCAGACCGAGCAGACCAGTCGACCACGGACGCGACGACGCGGATACATGCGCAGGCGTTGCGGCGACTGGCGGAGTTGGCGCGCCACGAGCTGCCTCCGGCGGCTCCCGATGGATCGGCGGCGGCGGCCTATGCGCGCTTTCGCGACGCCGCGGCCATGCGGCGCGCCGGCGAGGTAGACGCACACCGGCCGGTGAGGTTCGGCAGCTTTCGCAGCTTTCAGATGCTGGCCGGTGGCGCCGCCGTCGTCGTGCTGGCAGCCGCCCTGGCAACAACCTGGCACTTCACAGCGGGACGGCCGCTGTCGGTGGTGGTGGCCCGCGGCGCCCTTGACGAGGGCGGTTTCGTGCGCAGCGGCTCCACACAGATCTCCAACCTCCGCTTCTCCGACGGCACGGAAGTGGACCTGGGTCCCTCCAGCCGGGCCCGGGTCGCTGAAACCACCCACGTCGGCGCGCGGGTGCTGTTGGAAGACGGCCGGGCGCGCGCGCGCGTGGTTCCGCGAAAAGGCGCCCAGTGGTGGTTCGACGCCGGGCCCTGCCGCATCCAGGTGACTGGTACTCGCTTCGACATGCACTGGTCGGCGCGACTGCAGGTGCTGGAGGTGATGCTCTACAACGGCAGCGTCGTGGTGAAGGGGCCGCCGGCGACGGGCGGGGTGCCCATGCGGGCCGGGCAATATCTGGTGATGAACGTGCGGCAGGGGTCGGTGCGGCTGACGGAGCTGCGGACGGCCGAAC
>JBDSME010000509.1:0-4395 GCA_039916065.1 Polyangia bacterium | reverse complement strand
CCAGGCGCAGGAGCTGCCGCCGGGACCGGCGCACCTTGCCCTTGTGATTCGGCGAATGCGAGGTCATCAGATAATAGGTGCGGCCGTCCGGCGCGCCCGTCAGCGCTTCGGCATCGTCGAGGGCGTTCACGCCGTCGATGGGCACGGTCTGCTCATCCAGCCGGCCCCTTCGATCCAGCGCCAGCACGAAGGGGGCACGCGGACTGGCGCCGCCGAGCTCCACGCTGTCGTCGATCACCGCCAGATAGCGATCGAGGGGCGGCGCCCATGCCAATCCGGACAGCTCGGTCAGCGGGACATGCGCCCGCAGCGTCTGAGGCACGACCACCGGTTGCGGCTGCGGCGCGGGCACTGCGGGCGGTTGTGTCGCGGCTTGCTGGGGCGCACGGGCCGCCAGCAACACCAGACCCGCGCACCAGGAGGCCCGGCGTGGCGAGCGTGGCGAGCGTGGCGAGCGTGGGTTGCCTGACGATGTCTCCCCTGGAAGTGCCGGCGCGCTGCTCATCGTCCTCAGATTCGAACGCGAATCTCCTCACCGGGGGGGACCTCGCGCAGACTCTCCGAGTCGGAGGCATCGACCAGCACGCGCCGTCCCCACAGGGGGAGCTGGGGCGACACCCGCAGCCGAGGCGGCAGCTCCGTGATCTCCGGCGACACTCCGATCACCTTTCCCGCGCCGGTGCGGCCCAGGATGCCACGGCGGCTGAGCCTGACGCGATCGCCGATGCTGGGCAGCCGCGACTGGCGTTCCGGAACGTAGATCTCGAAGATTCCGGGACGGTGGGCCACGATCACCACGGCGGCCTCGGCGGGGGACAGGACCTCACCGGCGCGGCGGTTCACCACGCTGACAAAGCCCTCTCCCGGCGCCCGCAGGGTAAGGGCGGACAGCTGGAAGGCGAGCTGCGCCAGCTCGGCCTCCTTGACCCGCAGCGCTTCCCTGATGGGCGCCACCCGGAGTTGCACCACCGCGCGGTGGCGGTCGAGCCCGTTTTTGCCGGGTTTGCCGTCCTTGTCGTTTTTGCCACCTTGGACCCCCTTTTCATCCAGACCGGCCTGTCCGGCCGCGCGCGCCTGCTTGAAGGTGCCGACCCGGGCGGCCAGCGCCTCGCGCTCGCGACGTCGCGGCTCCACATCGGACGCCTTCACCAGCTGGTCATCAAGCAGGCCGTTCAGGCGGTCCACCTCCTTGTCCAGCGCCGAGAGCGCCGCCTCATCCTGGCGTGATGACGCGACCGTGCGCAGGCGCCAGACCTCGGCGCGCATCAACGCGTCGTCCTCCCGGCTGGTCTCGGCGAGCAACTTCGCCTCCAGGAGCTCTCGCTCCGCCTGGGCCCGCTTCTGAGCGAGCGCCAGCGCCTGGCCGTCCAGCCTGGCAATCACGTCTCCCGCTTTCACGCGCTGGCCCACCACCACCGCAATCTCGGTCAACCGGCCGCCCACGGGAGACGCCACCGACAGGGGGATGGCCTCCGAGAACCCGCGCGCGCTGGCGGTGCCGATCCCCGATTCACGGCCCATCAGATAGATCGCCACAGCCGCGATCAGCAGCAGGGGGGCCAGGCGCGCCGACGTGCGCGCCACCAGGCTGCCCCGGGTGGGGAGAGAAACGGGAACAAGTGAAGCATCCATGAATTTATCTACCGACAGCCGGGACAGCGGAGCCGATCAGGTGTCTGAAACCTGGCGTCAAACCTCGAGCATGCTTTCCTGCATCAACAGCGACGGGCCCTCGATCCCCTGGACCGCCGCCAGATCTCGCAGCAGCGCCCCTGCGGCGTGTCGGTCTGCGAGGCGCAGCTGGTACGACTGCTCCTGCAACTCGCCCCCGATGTCCCGCATGTTGACCAGGGTGTACCCGCGGCAGTGGCGGCCCAGCACCCGACTGAGCGCTGACTGCGCCGCATCGTCGTAGCCCGCGCGCAGGCGCAACACGGCATCGTAGGCGCGGCGGCTGCCAAACCCGGTCCAGTAGATCAGCAGCGCCGCGCCGGAGACCACGAAGGCGCCCAGCACCGCCACTCCAAATGACGTCACGCCGCAGGCGACTCCGATGGCCAGGCTGCCGAAGGCGAACACCAGATCGCGGGTATCCTTCAGTGTGGACCGGAACCGGATGAGCGTGAGGGCGCCGACCAGGCCCAGCCCGCGCGCGATGTCATCACCGATTGCCAACATGGCGATGGCGGCCACCGGGCCGGCCAGCGCCAGCGTCTGCACGAAGCCACGTTGATACGACAGCCCCTGATAGGTGGCCCGATAGATCCAGGCCAGGCAGGTCGAGAGAACGAACGACAGCACGAGGGCAGCCATGGCCACGTCCCAGCCGACGCGAATGTCACCCCCCCACATTGTTGACCTCGCCCCCGATGTCCTGGTCTCGTAGATACTGGGACATGCAGGCGACGTACTTCGAGTACGAGGTGGGCCGCAATCCAACCTGCTCGATGGCGGGAGCCAGCCACCCGGGACAGGCATCGACGAACTTCATCTCGAACAGCACCCGCAGGGCGTCGTTGCCGGTGCGCCCGGACAGGTCCACCGGCGTCCATCCGCCCCCGCGCCCCGTCAGCTCGTTTCCACAGTTCGGCTGGTATTGAATGTCTCGATCCAGGGTCATGCGGAACCGGCCGCCGTCGCTGACGCTGCGCAGGGCCAGCCGACGCGCGCCGACCAGCAACACGGGTTCCGCGAGGTAGCGCTGTTGCAGATAAAGGAACTGCATCAGGTCGTGAGTGGCCGGAAGGGCCGCCGCTGCATCACGGTCTCCCGACAGCAGCTGTTGGGCCAGCGCGCGCGGCACCACGGTGCGCAGCTTGGAGGTCACCGATTTGACGCGGCGCTTGACCTCGAGGAAGGCCGACCCCTCGGGATCATCATAGGTGCGCACGCGCAACTTGAAACGGGACGGCACCCCCGTCACGTGCTGTTCGAAGAAGGTGCGCAGCGGCGAATCCAGATAAAGAGAGATGTTGCGCTGCGGGCCCTCGCGACAAAACGGATCAAGCTCCAGGTGGTGCTGGGAGACGCGCAGCATCGCCGTGGCTTGTTGTTCGGTCGCCCAGAACTTGACCTCGTATCGTTGTGCGGTGGTGGCGTCGGCGGCCGGGACGGAGCCCAGGGCAACCCGACCACTGAGGCTGCTTCCCGGTCGCTCCGCGGGTCGTGCCAGTGCCGGGGGGAGCAGGCTCACCAATATCAGCTAATCCAGCAAAAGCTGGGTGTCAAACCAGAATCAGGTCGCCTACATGGCGACAATTTCTCCACTTTTTCGTGACGAAGTCGCTTTTCCGCGCGCACTAGATGCCTTACCCGATCGAAATGTAGACGATAACCGCGTTTCCGTTTCCGGCGATCGATAGATCGATTGAGCAAAGGGACGTCCAGCTTTGCTGGACCGGCTACTCCGTTAAGCAACTCCGAGGGGGTCTCGCAGGGGGCCTTCCAGGCCCCTTGTGGCGGCGAAGCCGCTCCGTTAAGCAACTCCGAGGGGGTCTCGCAGGGGGCCTTCCGAGGCCCCTTGCGGCGGCGAAGCCGCAAACTTGCGACGCACCAGGGGGTCACTTAGGCTGCAGCACATTCGCACATCCATCGTCACAAGGCTGAGTCCCGTGCTGGCAATGGCGGCGGGGCTGTGGGCGACGGCCAGCACCTGCGCGCACCTCGAACCGACCACCTGTGGCTCGGACAAGGACTGCAAGCTTCAGCGGGTTTGTGACCTGGGCAGGTGCGTGTGGGGAAACGCCGCCCCCGGCAATCGCCGCCCGGGGGGGCCGTCGCCCAGAGGCTCCGCGCCGCGCGCCCAGGCCTTGCCTCCCACGGAGACCGAGCCGGCCCGGACCATGTTCCGCTTCGGTCCCCTGCACCGGGGGCGCTCTCCGCATCTCATTCCGGCGCGAAAGCCCGCCGTCGCCTGGTCATTCGCCACCGGTGGGCCCATCGTTTCGTCGCCCGCGGTGCTGGACGACGGGTCCATCGCCTTCGGGTCGCACGATCAGCGGCTCTACGTCCTGGCACACGACGGAACCCTGAAATGGTCGCACGCCACCACAGACATCATCTTCAGCTCGCCGGCGGTTGGCCACGACGGTACGTTGTACATCGGCTCGGATGACGATCACCTCTACGCCCTGGGAGCGACGCAAAAGCCCCTGTGGAGCTTCCAGATCGGCTCCTGCCCGCAGCGGGTGGGGCCGGGCCCAGACGCCAGCCGCTGTGACGTCGACGCCGGTCCCACCATCGGACCGGGCGGCATCATCTACACGGGTGGCGACGGCATCTACGCCATCAACCCCGACGGGACGTTGCGCTGGCGCTTTGCCACCGGGGGTCACGTCTCCTCGGCACCCGCGGTGCTGCCCGACGGAACCGTCATTGCCGGCTGCCAGGATGATC
>JBDSME010000508.1:0-3723 GCA_039916065.1 Polyangia bacterium | reverse complement strand
CAGCTCCAAGAACTCCTGAGATCCCAGGGTCACCACCCGGACGTGCGCCGAATCAAGGAGCACGATCTGCGTGGGGTCGAAGTCTTTTCGGACAAAGACCTGCAACACCATCTTCGGGTGTAGCTTTGCGGACCCGTCCAGGTTGTTCCAGTCCATCAGATCGTCGGGACGAACGCCGAGCGCTTCGGCGATGTCGTCCAGCGTGTCGCCGTCGCGCGTTCGGTAAAATACCCGCTCGCGCCCTTCGTAGTTGAACACGCGTTCGGGAACGGCCACCAGGATTTCGTCCTCGTCGGCGCCGCCGCCGCCACTGCCGCTGTCACCTTCGGCGCCCGTCCCCGCCGCTGCCGCGCCACCATCACCGGTGGTCCCCCGTGACGCCGGAGGCGCCTTGACGCCCCCCTTCGTCGATTTCGGCGGCACCAGGATCGTTATGCCGGCGCGCAGCTCCGTGGTGTCCTTGACCCCGTTCAGTCGCCGCAGTTCGCGGGCGGTGATCCGCCGCGCCCGGGCGACATCGTCCAGCGTCTCCCCAAAACGCAAGGTGACAGTCTCGAACCGATCGCTGGCGGCCCGCACGCGATCGAACGATTCGGCGAACAGCGGCGCCGTACCCGCAGGCACGCGCACCTCGTATTCTCCCCGGTCTGGCGGTGTTCGGTCCCGGACGATCTGCGGATTGAGCGCGGCGATCACCTCCAGCCTGGTGCTGGTGGCACGGGCCACCGTGACCAGACCGGTCCCCGGCGGGACCTGCACCCGATCGTAGGCGAACGGCGGATCCGCGACGATGTCTCCAAACCCGAACGCCTGCAGGTTGTGCCCCACGATTGCGGCGGCCAGAATTTTGGGGACGTAGAGACTGGACTCCCAGGGCAGGCCCGACTCGTGGTGACACAGCTCCCAGTAGTCGTTGGTGTTGTAGCGGGTGATCGATTTCAAGACCGCGCCATAGCCCGCGTTGTAGGCGGCGAACACCAGGTGCCAGGAACCAAACCGGACGTACAGGTCTTTCAGGTACCGCGCCGCGGCTTCCACGGATTTTTCCGGGTCGCGTCGTGCGTCTACCCAGTACCCGACCTCCAGACCGTAAGCCCGGGCGGACCCAGGCATGAATTGCCAGACCCCGCCGGCCCCCACGGACGAACGCGCCCCCGTCTCGAAGCCGCTCTCCACCATCGCGACGTACAGCAGATCTTTCGGCAGCCCTTCGCGGGTCAGGACCCCCTCGAACAGCGCGCGGAACCGACCCGCCCGCCTGATCCAGTTGCTCATCACCGACCGGCCGCGTACGTCGTTCTTGAAATAGTCGAGGTACCGCAGGACCTGAGGGTCCCACCTCACCGGCAACTCTGGCAGCGTGAGCGAACGCAGCCACTCGGAGTCGGGAGCCGGGAGGGGACGCGGCTGGGTCAGCGTAGTCTCGGGTGCGCGCACCGCTTCAGGGACGTCGCCGGTCCCCTCCCAGCGTCCGGGCAGCGGCGGCGGGGCCTCCATGATAGCGTCGGAATCGGCGGTCGAAGCCGGCGCGGGGTTCGATCCCGGCCGGGGAAACGCCTGCTCCTCGAATCGCCGCAGCTCGTTGAGCTCGGGGCTCTCCACCCCCTCCTCAACGGGGGTACCGCGAACCGCTCGCCGCTGGGAAAGCGTGGTGTCACAAGCGGCACCGGCGGGCGCGCGCGTCCCGGCCCCCTTGCTGCTTCCCGCCTTGCTGGGTAAGCCGGCCCCGCGACCCGCTCCGCCAGCGGCGTCTCCCGCCCGGGCCGCGGGTGCCACCGGAAGGATGAGCGCGGACATCAGGAGGCCGGCGCAAGCGCGCACATGTCTGCCCGACCGAGGCCCGCGGGTGACCATGAAGGTTCGATCGTACCGGACCCACGAGAGGCGCGCCAAAAAACGCTGGTGTTGCTCCGTTTCGCAGGTGAGCTACACTGCCCTCATGCCCTTCGGCATGGGTTTCGGCGAATTGGTTCTGATCCTGGTGATCGTGTTGGTGGTGTTTGGCGCCACCAAGCTGCCCCAGCTCGGCGATGGTCTCGGACGCGCCATCAAGAACTTCAAGCGATCCGTGGGCGCCATCGACGAGATCGATGTGACGCCCCGCCCCTCCGACAAGTCAGCCGACAAGTCCGCTGGACCGCCCGCGCCGGGCCCCAAAGCTGCTGACGCTCCGTCCAAGTAGGACGCGGGTCCCGCCGATCACCGCCGGCACGCCGTTGGGTCGGAGACTGGACGAGCACGTTCCATTGAGACCGAGACATCCGCGTCATCCGACGTCCGCCGCGTGTCGCGAAATCGAGCATCGCGTGGTTTTATGATACCCGTCAGGGGGCCGCGTCGCCGTTTCGGCACTTTGACGCTGTGCCTTTAAATTCTCCCGTAAATACGCTTTATTGCTTGTGTTTATTGCCGCCGCGCAAACATAATGGTCTTCAATCTTACAGTATTGACGCAGTTATTTTAGCGTGACACAATTAGACAATGACGACGGCTCGTACAATAAAACGCTACGCCAACCGCAAGCTCTACGACACCCGTGACAGCCGCTATGTGACGCTGGATCATATCGCGGCGATGGTCCGGGCTGGCGACGATGTCAAAGTCGTCGACAACACGACGCGCGCGGACCTGACGACGGCGACATTGGCTCAGATTATTTTCGAGGAGGAAAAGAAGACCCCTCGACTGACGGTCGCCGGCCTGCGCAAGATCATACAGGGCGGGATGGCGGCGCTGGGCGGGGGAGTGCCAACGCCCCCCGTCCCAAATGGCGCGCCACCGCCGCCGACCGGCATGCCCTGAACAAGCGGCCGGCTTCTAGAAGTCGAAGCCCGCCGACAGTGCCATGGACTTTTGAGTGGAGCTCCTGTCGGGCGCTCCGGAGCCGGATGGCGTGACGCCACTGGCTGTTCCGCCGCCATTGCTCTTTCCGGCTGGGGCCACCGCGACCTGCGCAACGAGGAAGAGCATGGCCAAGCGTAGCTTGGCACCGGCGTACACCTGGTTCCGGGTGATGATGTTCTGTTTCGGGAAGGCAAAGTTGGCCCCCAGGTCCGCCCAGGTCCCCAGCTGGTTGGCTGGACAGCCTGCCGTCAGTGGCCCAGCCGCCCGCGGGTCGCCCGGCTGGATCTGGTGCAGGGCATAGGCGTCACAGGCGGGCGTCGCGTCGATGACGCCGCTTCGCGCGTCGATGAGCATCAAATCCCAACCCAGGAAGGGCTCCACGCGCGCGGTCCCGGCCAGGCTGAATGCCTTCGACACCAGCACGTCGACGCTGCCGACCGACAGCGTCACCTGATCCGTGCCCACCAGCTGGGAAAACCCGCCCCGCACTGCCACCGACGGAAACGCCGAACGGTGGAATCCTTCGTGCAGGGCCAGCTTCACGTACCCTTGCAGCGCCCACATTCCCGACTGCAAAACGTTCAACGCCCCCACGCCCCATTCCAGAGCAGGGAACGGGAACCACATTCCCTTCCGTACGAACAGGCCCACCGTGGTCAACCAGGCGTCGGGGCGGCTGGCGTTGGGGTTAGAAGGCGACACCCCTTCCACGCCGTTCCAGAAGGCCTGATCGTGGCTGATCTGGGTCATGCCCAGCTCGGCCGAGAACTGAAAACCGGAAAACCCCAGAGTATCGGCTGGAGTCTGCAAGCGCGGCGCGATCGCGACACCCAGCTCGGACATCAAGCTTCTAAACCGCGAGGTGGCCAGCGGGTCGGC
>JBDSME010000507.1:0-5870 GCA_039916065.1 Polyangia bacterium | reverse complement strand
ACACCGGGGCCAGGTACAGGTCGAATGGTCCCGCCAGCAACTCGGCGCCCACGGCATCAAAGACATCGCGCGGCGGTCGCCCCGGCGCCACTCGATTGCCCCGATCGACCCGGTAACGGGAAAGATCCAGCTTTCCCACCTTGTCCACCTTGGACCCCTCCCAGAGCGCCGGCGCCAGCAGCCGGAACAGGTGCCGTACCGAGGACGGCACCGTCGGTGGGAAGGTTTCTTCGTCCACCGCCGGTCGCGACAGCGCGGCCAGGCTGCGGCCGCCTGCAGGGGGCGTCGCCCACGCCGGCAGCACCGCGCCGTTCCCCTCACCGCGCTTCGGGTCCTGCTGTTCTGCTGGACCTTGTCCCTGACGGACCAGGGCCAGTAGCTCTGCCGCTGCCGCTGCCGCTGCCCCGCGCCCACGCCAGCGCAACACCGCGATCAGCGCCTCCAGTGCCGAGACGTCGGCGGGATCGGCGGACAGCGCCGCGCGGAGATCGCTGGCGGCGCGATCGAGGTAGGCCCTTCGTCCCGCCGTGTCGCGGACCTTCTCCAGGTGGCGCACCAGCTCGTCCAGTGCCTGGATATCGCGCGGGGCGTCCTCGGCCGCCCGTCGAAAATGAAACGCGGCGGCTCGCGGATCACCAGCGCGCTCCGCCAGTTGCCCGAGCCGGATGTGATAGCCGGAGCGCACCACGGGGACGTTTTCGAGCCGCACCAGCCGCTCGGTGATGGAGATGGCGCTCTTGGTTTCGCCAAGCCCCAGGTACAGCCGCGACAGCTCCTCCAGCGCCTCGCGGCTGTTGGCATCGAGCTGCAACAGCCGCGCATACGCTCCCACGGCACGCTTGGCGTCCGGGATGTCGTGGGTGTAGATGCGTCCCAGCCGCAAGAAGAGGTCCCGCAGCTTCTCCGGAGACCGCTCGATGAAGGCGCGGCGGATCAGCAAATCGGCCGCGCGTGCGTGATTTTCGTCCTCCTGTTCCAGGTCGGCCAGGCGCGCCAGCGCCCGCGCGTGCTGGGGCTCCTTGTGCAGGATGGCCTCCAGTTCTTCCTTGGCTTGCGCGCGGTTCCCCAGCGCGTCGGTGAAGATGTCGGCGCGGGCCAGGCGCAGGGCCGTCACCTCGAACGGATTGGAGGTCACGCTGAGCCGCGTGGCCAACAGGTCGGCCAGCGCGGTGTATTGGCCGACCTGCTCGTACAGATCGCGCAGGTTCGTGAAGATTTCGTGATTGCGCGGCTCGATTTCCAGGGCCCGGCGAAGAAACACAGCGGCGTCGCCGGCACCCTCGCCATTCGTCTCACCCTGCAGCTCACCAACCTGACTGCCCCCTGCCCCCGCGCGACGCGCGGACTGCGACAGTCTGGCGGCCCGCACCAGCGCCCGCACCCGCAAGGCCGGGTCGACCAAAGCCTCCGCCTCGGCAGCTGAAGCGGCAGCGGCATCCGCGAGGCGATTGCTCCGGAACAGCCAGCGCCGCCACGCGATGGCGGCCAGCGCGGATCTGGGATCGTGCCCGACCGCCGTGCGCAGGCACCGCTGCTGCGTGGCCGCCGGAGAATTAGAAGCGGACATGTCGACCTGTGGCGGCGGGGCCAGCCGCGTTGCCAGCCCGGCCGCCTGCACCAGGAGCAGTGCCGCGGAACGTCGATCGCCAGCTCTGGCGGCGGCGCCGGCCAGTTGCTCCAGGGCGGCGCTCGCCTCTGCCGGGTCGGAGTCACCGCTGTCGGCGGCACGCAACAACGCCTCTGCCTCCGTGCCGACAGGAGCAACAGGAGCAGTGCCAGAGAGGCCGGCGGCCGTCCCCGATGCCGCCGCACGGGCGCTGGCCCACAACTGGGGGGCACGGCTGCCGAGACCGCGCGCCTCATCAATGGCCGCGGCAAGCGACAACGTGGCGGCATCGGGCCTGTCCTGGTGGGGGGGCGTTTCCACCAGGGCGGCCACCACCTCGTCCCACCGACCGTCCCGCGCCGCCGTCTCCAGCAAGCGCAGACGATCGCGTTCGCGGCGACGGTCGGCGCCGCCCGTGGACCGGGAGGTGGCCCGGGCGGCCAGCGATCGGCTGTCGCCTGCTCCGCGTGCGTTCCCCGCGTGCGCTGCGCCGGTGGAAAGCCGTTCCAGTCCCACGCGCACGTCCGCGGCGAGGGCGGCATCGCTCGACGCGAACGCCGCCGCTTCGAACAGGCGGCGTGCCTCCGTCCTATGGTCCGCCGTGCTATCGCCGCCCCCGGCGGTCGCCGTCGCGGTGGCGGCCGCCGCGTCCATCACCGTCTCCGTTGCCTCTGCCGCCTCGATGAACGCATCCGCCGAACCGTCCGCTTCGGCGAGGTCCCGCAGCATCGCCGCGCGTTCCTGCGTATCAGTGACGGTCCAGGCCAGTCGACGGATGACGCCGCTGATGGACCGGAGCCGCTCCGGCCGCTGGTCGTGCTGGTCATCCCGGTTTTGGTCCGAGGTCTGATCCGACATCGCCCGCCCGCGCGCTTCGGCGGCCAGCCGTAACCCGCGTGGCGCGTCCCCGGCCACCGCAGCCGTGATGGCCGCCGCCAGCAGCCAACGCTCGCCTCCGGGCACCGACTTGCCGGCCACCAGCCGTTCGACCAGCAGGCCTGGATCGGGCTCGGCCCCCAGCACCAGCGCAAAGGCCGCGGGATGAAGAGGGGCGACGTCCAGCGCCGCTGCCGCCAGCGCTGGCACGTCCTCGTCGTCCTGCTCGTCGCCCGGATCACGGTGACGGGGGCGTCCGCGCCAGAAGAGCGGCTCGAGCAACAGGGACGCCCGCCGGAGCCGCTCACGTTCGCTCTGCTGCACGACCGGAGCGCCGGCGAGCTCACCCTCGACGAACTCTGCCCAGAGATCGGGATCGCCGAGTTGTCGCAACACGCGTCCCAGCGTCATCCGCGACGCGGCTGGCGCGGGCGCGCTTGCCGTGGCGGGTACCGGCTGCGGTCCGGACCTCTGTCGCGCTTCCGCCAGGCGCGCCGCCGCCGCCGGCAAGTCGGCGCGCGCCGTAACTTCAGCGGCCAGTTCCAGGAGCGGCGCGGCCAGCGGGCTATCGCGCCAGGCTGGTCGGGCCACGGCCTGATCGAACGCGGCCGTTGCCTCCGCGAACTGGCCACGCCCGACCGCCAGAGCGGCCAGCTCCCAGAAGGCCGGAGAGGTGGCGTCCCGCGCCGCGATCTCGCGAAGCACCAGCTCCCGCGTCTGTTCGCCACTGTCGTCCCCGGGGCCATCCGTGGCGGTCGCCGGCAGAGAGTCGGCCAGCGCCAGCGACGCGGCCGTCCAGCGTGCCGGGTCCATGTCACGCCACAGACGCAGCGCCCGCACTCTGGCAGCGCTCCGCGACGCGGTCGAACGGTCTGTCTCGTCGAGCACGTGCCAGGCCAGACGCTCCGCCGCGGGACCGAGGGCAACTGCGTCCGGGAGCGCGCCGGCGGCGCGTTCGATGCTGTCCAGGGCGAACGCGCGTTCGTCGGGGGTTGCCGCCAGCTCGGAGACACGCAATGCCAGACAGACCTGGGCCGCCGGGCTGGTCCAGGTTCGCGCCAGCGCTTCGGTCAGCTCGGACAAAGCGGGCAACACAGGCGTCATTTCAGTTGTGCGTTGATCGCGCCGCGAAGTGGGCACCGCCGCGGGGGACCACACAGGGCGCAGGTCCAGACGATCGCGCGCCAATCCGGGGGTCAGCGGCCCCAGCTTGTGCGGCTCCGCCACGATCCGCCAGGCGCGCGCGGCATCACCGGCGCGCACAGCCGCGGAGGCGCCCCACCGTGCCAGCGCTGCCTTGAGGGGAGACGGCGGCAGCCGTCCCATGAGGTCCTCCAGCCCGACCACCATCGCCTCCGGCGCGAGGCGGGCCAAATCCCGCAGCACACCGAGCGATGGCAGCGCGGATTGCTCGTGCATCCGCGGCTCGTCCAGCCGCGCGGCCTCGATCCTCTGCTCGGCGGCCACCTGGAACTCCTGAGCCAGCTCGTTCAAACCGGCCGCACAGAACAGCAGGGCCGCGCCCAGTCCACCACCCACCCTGTGACCAGCGGCCTGCAGCAGCGCGGCCGCGGCGGGGGGATCGCGCCAGGCCAGCTCCGCCTCCCCCAGCGTGCGCGCCAACCCGTCGGCGATGGAAGCCACCGCGGACTGCGCCGTGTCGTCCGTCAATCCACCCGCGTCACCCGCGCCAACCGCGCCACGCGCGCCACGCGCCGCACGCGACAGCGTCCATTCGGCATACAACGAACGGTAGTAGGGCTGGTCGGCGTGAGGTGTCAGGGCCAGGCGCGCCAGCGATTCCCGTGCCTCGTCACCGTCGATGCTTCCCGCGCGCTCGGCCAGGCCCATTCGCGCGCGATGCGCGGCAGGTGACGAGCCGTCGATGGCCAGCAAGTCGTCGAGATGCCGATGCGCCTCCGTGGAATGGCCCAGGACATCCGCCACGCGCGTCGCCGCCAGACACAACGCCGCCGTCCGTTCGGAGGCCCGCTCCAGTGAACGCTCATCCTCGATGACCTTGGCCAGACTCTCCCAGTGCGCACGCGGCGGAGCGGTCACCGCGCCGCCTTCGCCAAGCGCGATCAAGTTGCCGAGGTCGTCGTTCCAGGGGCGCGCGGACATTTCGCGCAACGTCTCGTTGGGAAACGAGGGGAGCGGCTCGGGCGCGGGCTCGCGATCGAAAATACCGGGGCTGCTCTGATCAGTCGCCACCAGCGCGGCGTACGAACCGGATGCCGGCGCCATTCCGTCGTCGAAGGTCGCGGCCGAAAAGATATCCGGCAGATCGTCGAGGTCCAGCGCCTGTCCAGGCGGCACAACGGTGATGGGCGTCTCCACGAAGGGATTCTCGGACTGCGGGACGATGCCGGCGGCCGCTGCTTCGTCGCGCTGACCTCGGCCCGACCCAGGCAAGGGAGCCGCGGGCGCGGGCAGCGGACCCGCGGGCAGCGGACCGATGACCGGTATCGAAGCGTCCCACTCCGCCAACTCGGACTCCCACTCATCGTCGGCGGCGGCGAATGGGGTCGCACGCGTTTCAGCGGCGGGTGCCTTGGGCGCGTTTTCTTCACGCGGCCCGCGTGGTGGTACCGGACCTGACTCCGGCGGCCGTCGCGGATCCTTTGCCATGCTCAGGCTTCCTCCAGGCCGGCGTCGCGCCGAAGGGCCAGGTAATCATCCGAAACCGCGAAGCGCACCAGGTCGAGCACCCGTTCGTGATGCGGGCTGATCGTGAGCGCCGCCGTGGTGAGCGGGATCTCGGGGTCAAGCACGAACTCGCCAACCACCCGCACCGCAACTGCAATATCACCGGCCACGAGCAATCCCAGCCGATCCGCCGTGGCCAGCAGCGACTTGCGGAACAAGCCGGGATCCGCCGGCTGAAGCGCCAACCGCGAGGCCTCCAGCTCCAACGCCTTACGTTCTTTGCGGCTCATGGCCTTGCCGAGGGCCCGCGCTCTGTCTTCGATGTCCTTTGACATCTGCGGCGCGCCGATGGGCGCGGCCATGGCCCCCGCCACCACGGCCGCCGCCGCCATGAACGTCCCCAGGTCCGCGCCCGAAAGGCGCTCCAGCGCCGTGGCCCGCTCACGCAGCAGCAGCAGGCCGCGGCCCACGCGAAAACGGGCGCTGGCATTGCCGGTCAGTATGCCGCGCCCCAGGAACAGGCCCGATTGTTCTCCGTCAAGGGGGACCGCTGACTCATCCGATGCATCTGCCGCGTTCACCGCCACCGCCCCTCTGCGTCCGGGGCTGGCGGCCGTCGCCATCCACAGCTCCAGCCCGGGCAGTCCCACCGCCGCCGCGGCGGACTCCACCCAGGCCAGGCGCGGCTCGGAGCGCGGAGCGATGCGCGCCCGTTCGCGCGGCTTCACCGCCGGCGTTC
>JBDSME010000506.1:0-9006 GCA_039916065.1 Polyangia bacterium | reverse complement strand
CAGGCGGCCGAACACCTGTTCCGCCACTTCCAGCGACTCGATGTCGGAAGCACGCGCGGGATCCAGATTGGTGGCATCGCTGGCCCGGGCCACCACCAGCCGATCTCCGTGCTGGTGCTGTACACTGCGCCCCGCATCGCAGCCGGTCAGCGCCGCGAAGCCGGCGGTTGCCACCAGCACCCTGGAGAAAAAACGGCGGTCACGACGAAGGGCTGATGCCGTCATCGCGGCTCCGGTCCCACGCCGATCCGAACCTCTTCCTGTTCCAGCGCATCGACGCGACGGAATTCCGCCGCCAGCGCCGGATAGTCCGCCAGCGGGACGCGCATGATGGGCAGGCGGGCCTGGCGGCGCAGCACCAGCACGGCGCGCGCGCCGGATGCTTTCGTATCCAGGTGGCGGTCCTCGAGGAAGCGGTAACCGGTGGCGCCGGTCACCAGGGCGCCGCCACCGCGGGGCTCCGCCTCGGCGGAGGCTCCGGGCGGCGGTGACGGCAGAGCAGCGCCGCCAGGATGAGGGACGACGGACGCCGGGGATTGCAGCAGACGCGCGCCGGCGGGCAACTCCACGCGCGCCTGCAGCTCCAGAGGAACGTCGAAGCCGGTCATCAGGCCCGTGGAGCGGCGTGGCTCCGTGGCGTAGCGGCGGCCTGGCTGGGAACGGAAGAAGGTGGGAAGAAGGCGCAGCTCGCGATCGCGCTTCACCGCCAGCCGCGAGCTGCTGAAGGCGTAGCTCAGGCGCACCTCGGCCGCGGCGTAGGGAGCCGCGGGCGCCGTGGCGACCACGTGGGCGTCGGCACCGGAGGGCGGCGCGGCGACCATCATCATCGCCGTATCGGCTCCGCCAGCGCCGCTGCTGGCGCGGCTGGGGTTGCGCCCGTCGTCGGGCCGGACGCCGCCCGCGCTGCTCGACACCTCGATGCGCAGATTTTTCAACACGGCGCCGGGAAAATGTACCCCCAGCCATCGCTGCTCGAAATCTTGCCGCAGCTTCGCGGGATCACCGCCAAAGCGATCCACCACCTCCGCCCATTCCAGCGCGGGCCAGCCGCGAACGGTCTCCACGGCCTCCACCGCGCCGCCCCCCAGCTCGTCCAGGCGCAATGTCAGGTCGACCACGCGGTGGTCCTCCACCACGCTGCGTGCCACGTCGAAGCGACCGTCGTCCAGGCTCAAGACCCGCGCGCCGTCGAGCCCCGGCGGCAAATATCCCAGAGGGGCATGCTTGAGGCGCGGGTCGACGTAGACCACCCCTCCGCCTTGCTGCTGTTTCGCACTGGTGAGCTGGAAGCGCACCAGCGGATCGGCGAAGTCGTCGGCCTCCTCAAGCGGCGTCGCCGCCTGCGTGTCGGCCGTCAGGCGGGACCGCGCAAGCACCGGCTGCGCGTCAAGGTCCAGCTCGCGCGCCAGCGCCAACACCACCGCCAGCCGATTGCCCCGTCCGCGCGCCACCCCAAAGCTGGCGAAGTCGCGCAGGTCGTCGTCTGCCTCGATGTGGTGTCCCACCCAAGCCATCAGGGCGGCGGCGCGCCCGGCAGGGTCGGCGCGCGGCGCCGCCGCTCGAATCTCCGCCGCGGCACGCCGCAACCCCGGTGAACCGCGGCTGGTGCCGTAGAGTTGCTCACGCAAGAATCGCGTCCAGGCTACCCACCCCACGCCCAGGGAGATCCGAACCGACGGCACATGCTCGATGGCCGGCACCGACGACCGCTCGGCGAAGAGCTGCGGTACGGCACTGGCTGCAAAAGTGGTGACCACCAGCGCGCCAGGGTGGGCGGCGGCCGCGGCCGTGGGCACCTCCCCGGGGACGGAACCGCGAACGTCCGCCGGCGCGCCGGCCCGCCGATCCACGTGCATGGCGTCCGCCGTCTGGCGGCTGGTGACCAGCAAATACTCGCTGCGATCCAGCGGTGCATCGAACGACTGAAAATAGAAGCGATCGCCGATGAAACCGTTCATCCCGCGTGGCGCCGCTGGCTTCGGCCCCCGCGGCGGCGCCGCATCGCCGCCGACTGCCCCAACCCCAACCCCACCCCCAACCCCCTTGGGCGACACCAGAAACGCATCGCGCGGAGCGCGCGTCTCGATGGTCTCTTTTTCGACGTAGTCCCCGATGGCCAGGTCCGCCGCCGAGATGGTGTCCTTGCCCGCCAGCTCCTCGGGCTCCCTGGTCGATCCATCCGCCTTGTGGGTGCGCAGCACCAGGATCTCCGTCCGCTCGGGAACGGAGATCTCGCCCCACTTTTGCACGGCGTCCTTGCTTTGCACGCGCACGATCTCGTGGTTCAGCACCATCTCGGCACCGCTGGGGAAGACGCGGGTGACGGTGCGATCCAGGACCACCACCGCCGGGGCGGCATACCGTCGTCCCGAGGATTCGAAGTCACGAATCACCTTGCGTCCGTCCAGCCGGAAGGCGTCGAGCGGCAGCGGCAAGGCCAGCGCACGCGCCGCGCGCATGATCTCCGGCACTTCAGGGTGCAAGGTGAGGAGGCCGGCGATCACCGCGCGCGCCTTGTCACGCGCGCCGCTGGCCAGCAGCGCGTCCGCCAGCCGAAGTTGCCCTTCGCTGTCGCCCGGCCGCACCGTGGCGCCGAGCAGCTTGGCCGCCTCCGCTGGGTTGGCGCGCGCCAGCAGCAGCGACGCCAGGTTCACCTTCTCGTCGTCCCGCTCTGGCGCCAGCACCACCCGGCGGCGCAGGGCGGCCTCGGCGCCCGCCAGATCGCCCATCCGGCGCAGGCGCTCGATCTGCTGCTCCGAATCCTTGCCACACACCTCCAGCGCCGCTCCCCACTTCTTTTCGCCCTCCACGTCCTGCCGATCCTCGGCGCGGCCGAGAGCGGCTTCCACCACTGAACACGCACCCGCGCCATGCGCGATGGCGCTGTCCAGCGCACGATCGGCATCCCAGGTCAGCCCGCGCTGGCGATAGGCGGCGTAAAGGGTCCATTCCGGCAGCCACCATCCAGATACAGATGCAGGTGCGGAGCGGCTGGCGGCCAGCGCCTCGTCGATGGCTTCGCGCGGCCGCTCGTCGTCCAGCGCGATCGCCGCCAGGGCATGGCGCGCACGGGCCAGGGCCGGATCGACCGCCACCGCCGCGCGCAGCAGGGTCCGGGCGCGATCGCGGGTGAAGTTCGCGGGGATGCTGGGATCGTCGCGGGCGATGGTCGCTTGCAGGGCGAGGCCCAGCGCAAAACGGCGCAGCGGTTCAAGGCGGCGGGCGCCCTGCCAGACCCGGCGCGCCGCCCCCTGGCGGTTGGCCACGTACGTCTCCGCGAAGGCCACCGCGAGCTGCACCGGGTCCGTCCCGCTGGTCGGCGGGGGGACCGCCGCCGGCGACGCGCCTCGCGCTGGCACCATCATCAGCGTCAACTCGGGAGCGCCGCCGAAGCTGGCCACCCTCAACTCCACGCTGTGGCGGCCGCGCGACAGCGGCACCCGGTTGGCCGAAACGTGCGGTCCATATTCCGTGTCGCTCCCGTGCCGCAGCAGCGCGCCACCGTCCACGCTCAGCCGCGCTTCTCCACGAAAACCGAGCACCAGGTCGTACAGCCCATCGGCCGGGGCATCGAGGTCCGCGAACACCCGCTGCGCACCCGCCCGTCCCTCGAACGCGGGAAGCGCCACCAGGCAACCAAGGGCGATGACCTCGCGACCGGGTTCAACGCGGGCCTGCGCCGCGGCCATCGCCGGTTCAGCATCCAGGTCAAGATGGGGCAAGATCCCCGCCGGACGGGCCACCCGGAAGCTGCGGAAGCACCCAGCCTCCCGCGCCACTTGCGACAGCAGGCGAGGCTCTCCGCGGCGGCGCGCGATATCGTCCGCGATCAGCGCCAACCCATGTCGCGCGTCCCAGGCCAGGGCAGACAGCGGCAATTGCAGCAGGCGCGTCTCCACCGCGCGCCGCGCGGCCGGCGTGCCGCCGAACTCGTCCAGCAAGACGGCCACGCGGCCGGCGGCCATGGCCGCCAACGGCGTCGGCAAGGCGTCGGCTTCGGCGTGGGAATCCCAGGTCTTCTGGCGGGCCGCGGCCTCCAGTACCGCCAGATAGGCCGAAAGGGCGCGCCTGTCGTCCCCCCGTTCGAACGTCAGTGACGCCTCGCCGAGGCGCGACAGCACATCGTCGGGTCGGCCGGCCAGCGCCCGTTCGAACAGCGACAGCGCGTCGCTGTCGCGACCGTCGACCAGGGCCGCCCAGCCGGCCTCAGCCTCCGGCGCGGGCCGCCAGGAACCGTCCCGCGTCCCCGACAGCCGCCCGGCGCAACTGGCTCCAAGCAGCACCGTCAGCCACCACCAGCGCCCAACCCCGCGCCGCGGACGGGCAGGCCGTGTAGCCCCCTCCATCGCCGCTGCGCTGGTCATGGGGCGCCCGCACCCCGCGCGCGCTCGACGACATGCTGGGGTCGTCCTGGCGCCGCCGGCTGTTCATCGGAGGCAGAGGCGCCTGGTTCGTGAGCGGCCGCGGACGACGGCGCGCTGTTCACCCCTGCTTCCGAGGCGCGTTCCACCACTATCCGCTCCGCCATCACCTCGTCTACGTCGGCCAGGAACTTGCGGAAGGCGGCGTAGTCTCCCGCGGGAATGCGGTCCCGCTGCACGTCCAGCCGCGCCTCCGCAATCACCGTCCCCGGTGGCACGGGCGGCAGCCGATCATCTCGTTGCGGATCATCTTGCCGCTCATGTTTTTCCTGCACCCTCACGCGCAGGTCGAAGCTGCCAAATTTGCTCTGTATGTGACGGGCGCGCGGCAGCGACGTCACCGCGTAACCGGCCGGAAGCTCATACCTCAGCACCTCTTGGTGCTGCCACGGATAGGCCAGCACCAGATCCAGTCGCCGGCTGGACAGCCGCGCGTAGGTGCGCACCAGATCGGCGTCGCGCGCACCCATCATCAGCAGCAAGCTTCCGTCGCTTGTCCGCTCCGCGATGCGCGGCACCAGGGCCCGGGCGCGCACGGTCACCGGGTGGTTGCGATCGTCAATGCCGGACATTTCCACGGCCTCCAGCCGGGCCCCCGGGTTTCGACCGGTCCACACCTTCGCATAACGATCCATTCGTTCGCCCGGCGTCTGATAGTGGGACCGCCACTCTGGCGCCGCCTGGCCGTCGATGCCGAGTTGCTCGTCGACCTCTCCGTCGCCTTGTGGGTCCAGCCGCACCGTCCACGTCCGCACGGCGCGGTTGTCGGATGAGGGGAGCATGGGCGTCTCCACCAACTGGGTGCCGCGCGCGCTGACCCGCAACACCATCGTGCCCTGATCCTCGCCCGGAAGCTCGCGCATCCCCGAGAACTCCGCGGTGCCATCCAGGTACATCCCCAGCTTGGGCACATAGACGATTGCGTGATCGAAGACCGCCAGCGACGCCGGCGCCGGAGCGATGCGCCCCCCGCGCCGGGTGCGCAGCAATACCATTTCCGCCTCGACTCCGGCCTGGGTCAGCAACGCCGTCAGCAGCGCGGCCTTGTCCTTGCAATCGCCGAACTTCCGCGCCAGCACCTGTGACACCTTGTACGGCTTGAAGCCGTGGATCCCGAACTCCAGCCCGACGTACCTGGTCCCGCCGAGCACCAGGCTGTGCAGCGCGCGCACCTTGTCCAGATCGGTGAGACCGCGACCGCCGTCACCGGCGCCACCTGCATTTTTCCCGCGCCGCCCCACCGCCGGCGCTGCCGCGCGCAGGGCGCTGTCGGCGGCGCGCCGGATGGTGTCGTCGGGTACCAGCTGCTCCTCGATCAGGCGCCAGTACCACTTTCCAACCTCGTCCCAGGTCTTGTACGTGCTGATGTGCAGATACGGTGACACTTCGGCCAGGCCCGGCATGGCCGGTTCCACCTCGATGCGCGGAACGTCGTGCGCGACGAACCTGGTGATGTGTTCTCCGCCCTCGTCCGATGAAGTCTCCGTGAGGCCCGCCACCACCGGACGCGCGAAGTAAAACTGTCGTCCCGCCGGGGCCAGCAGGGTGTAATCCCACTGCCGCTTGGGGACCGCCTCAGCGATGAACTGCAGATCACCAAAATAGCCGGCCAGCTGATTCTCGCGCGACACGTCCGACACCACATACTGCACTTCCAGCACGTCGCCGGCGCGCAACCCCTCGAAGCGAACAACCTCAGCGCGATAGTCGTAATAGAGGCCGTACCACGGCTCGGACAGATCTTGATCGTCGCGGTCAGAGGCCTGCAGAATGTCCACCGCGCCGCTGGCGTCCCGACGGAAGATGCGCGCCTCCAGGATCTCGACCTCCTCCGACCCGGGGGTGTAGCGCACCAGGAAGTCTTTGTTGTCCTGCGCCCCACTGTCGGTCCGCACCTGCACCACGCGTTGGGCGAACACCTCGGACAGGCCGTTCGGGTGGACGCGCACCGCGTGCCTGTCCAGCAACACAGTCGCGGTGTCTGGCTCGGTCCCCGCGCGGGCCCCGGGTGCGACGGCCCGCCGCGCCTCCGCGGCCAGCAGCGGCGGCACCGCGGCGGCAAACCGCCGGGCCAGCTCGGCACGTCCGTGAGCGAGCGGCGCGAGCCCGGGTGCGGCTGCGACTGCTGGGAGGGAAGGCTGCCCCCCCGAAGGCGCGCCACCACCGGGCGAACCAGCGACGCTCTCGCCGCCGGGCCCCGGTGTCCGCGCGCTCAACGCGTCGGCATAGCGGCGCAGCTCCGGGTCTTGCGGGCGCAGTTCCAGGGCGGTGCGCAACCAGCGGGTGGCCGCCTCGCGCTGGCCCATGCGATCCAGGACCTTGCCCAGCTCGGCCGCCAGCGTGGCTTCGTCGGGCAAACGTCCCGCCGCCGTTTCCAGCGCCGCGCGCGCAGCCTCTCGATTCCCCGCCCCTTCCAGTGCGCGGGCCCACTCGATGGTCAGGCTGGGAAGGTCCGGCCGCAAAGCCGCGGCGCGCGCCAGCAGACGCACCGATTCGGCGCCGTCGCCGCGCGCTCGTGCCGCGCTGCCGAGCTCTCGCAGCAGGTCGGCGTTGTCACGCGCGCCACCGAGCAGGCCGCGACGCTCTTCTTCCGCCTCGCGCCGCCGGTCCAGGGTCATCAGCATGCGGATGCGTTCCCGGCGCACCGGCCGCAGGACGCGAATCACCGGTGGCAGCCCGTCGATGCGTGCCAGCGACGCCGCCGGGAACCCCGCCGCGGCCTCCTCGCCCGCCAGGGACAAGGTGGCTGGCCACCAGCGGGCGTCCTTGTCCAGCGCCGCTCTCCAACGCTCCACGGCCACGGATTCCCGGCGCTGATCGTGGGCGATATCACCCAGCGCCGCCAGTACGGCGGCGGCTTCGCGAGGCGTGGTCGCGGTGGCCAGGGCCCGCTCCAGAGCGCGACGTGACTCGTCCTCTTCGCGTGCCGCACTGGCCAGCCCGGTCAGCGCATCCACGCTGGCATGATCTGTGGCCGAGGCCTCGAAGGCGGCGGTGGCCTCCTTCTGATCGCGGTCGGCGGAGTCGACCATCAACAGATAGTGACCAAGATCCAGCTCGGCCTCGGCGCGCGCCGGCGCGCCCCGAGCAGCGCGCACCCGCTGCCGCAGCAGCGACTCCAGCGTGCGCACCGCGATTCGCGAACTGACCGGCGATCCACCCGCAGCCGCAAGTGGCGCAAGTGCCGCGACGCCCCCACCCGAGCCGGATTCTGGTTGCCAGTCGTTGGCGAACTGCAGCGGACGGCCGTCCGGCGCCGTCAGGCGAGCAAACAACCGCCAGATCCCGTCGGTCACCACTGTCTTCACGAGCAACCGGTTCCAGCCGGCCTTCAGGAGAACGCCGGCTGCATCCTGGTCCAGCCGTGCGGCGCGCACGCGATCCTGCGCGTGAACCAGCCGCCCGTTGCACCAGATCTTGACCGGCCCCGGTGTTCCCAGCCGCAACGCCGCCACCCCGCCCTTTTCCACGTGCACGAAGGCGGCGACGTAAGCGGCAGCCTGGGTGTCCGGTCGCAGCAACGAGCCGAGCTCCAGTGCGCCCCGGCGCAGCGCTCCCTTTTCGGCGCGCCGCCACCTCACCTGTCGTTCCTTGCCCATGTAAGCGCGAGCGCGCGTTGGGTCCGGAAGATCACCCTCTGACTCAGGTGGAAAGGCCGTCTCGATGCTGGCGCGCCCATCGCCGAACGGTCCCACCACCCACAAGCGGGTGAGCGCGCCCAGCGGAGCGCGCATGGCCGCAGCTCCCTCCTCGTCTCCTTTCTCCTCCAGCCGGCGCGCCAACCAGTCCCGAGCGCGCGCGGTCACCAGGGGATCGGTCCCGACCGCGCCGTGACGCGCCACCGCGTGATCTTGATCGGAGTGGATCAGCGCCTGAACGGTGCCGTCGAGACTTCCCAGCGGCAGGGCGTCCGCCAGTTCAAACAGTGCCAGCAAAGGCGCCACTGCCTCCGGTCTGCCCGCCCGCGCCGCCAGCCGCTGGCGCTCCACCGCGGCGAGCTCTTCGTACGGGTTTTCAGCGACGCCGCGCCGCCCCTGTTCCGCGGCAACGATCGGGGTCATTGCCTCTGCCGGTTTGGCCGGCGCGGCTTGGGTCCCCGCGCCCCTCGCATGGGCGATGTCTCGGTGTCCCACCGCCAGGCTCACCAGGAGCACCAGGATCCCAAGGATCATCGGGAATCTCGCTCTGACCGGTGCCGCCGTGAGCGGCAGGGCGCCGCCCCCCTGAAAAGACCTGGCCCGTCGAGCGATCCGCGCCCACCCCGAGCGCCACTTGAACATCGCCCTCAGTATACGCGACAAGGCCCGGCTTTTGCTGTCTGACGCGTCCTTGCGCCCACCCGGCGGAGGCCGCGAGCAGCCGCGCGCCCGATCAATTTTTTGGGCGGACGAAGTGGGCTCCGATGGCCTCGCGCAAAGCGATCCGGGCGCGGTGCAACCTGGTCTTCACCGTGGGTATGGACAGTCCCAGCGCCTCCGCCGTTTCTTCCGTCGATAGTCCGTCCACATCGCGAACCAGGAACACAGTCCGGTAGATCTCGGGAAGGGCATCCACCGCCTTCTGGATCTGCTGGCGCAGCTCCTCG
>JBDSME010000505.1:0-3936 GCA_039916065.1 Polyangia bacterium | reverse complement strand
AGACCGTGGCCCCATCGTTCCCTGTCACAGCGTACTCGTGCATCAACGCGCTGGGCGATACAACCGAGGAGGTGCTCGACGGACTGAGCGCCGGGCGCAGCGGCCTGCGACCGTGTCCGCTGGAGCTCCCCTTCGATGCGCCCACGGGCGCTGTTCCCGGTGCCGTACCCCCGCTGCCTGCCGCGCTGGCCGAATACGACAGCCGCACGGCACGTCTGGCAGTGGCCGGAGTCGACCAGCTTCGTCCCGCCGTGACCAGAGCCATCGCCCGTCACGGCGCCAACCGCGTCGCCCTCATTGTAGGTAGCACCACCGCCGGCCTCGAGCGCACCGAGCGTGCGTACCACGATCTGAAGCGCACCGGTGCTCTGCCCGCCGACTACGATCTGCATCGCCAGCACTCGTTCGGTGGCGTCCTGGAGGTGGTGCGCAGGGTGCTCGGTGTGGGCGGTCCGACGGTGGCGGTCTCCACGGCCTGCTCGGCGAGCGCCAAGGCCCTGGGCAGCGCGCAGCGCCTGCTGGGCGCCGGGCTGGTGGACGCCGTGGTGGTGGGGGGCGTTGATAGCCTGTGCCAGACCACCCTGCGCGGGTTCCACGCCCTGGAAGTTCTCAGCAGCACCGCGTGCCGTCCTTTGAGCGCGGCCCGAAACGGGACAAACCTCGGCGAGGGGGCGGCCTATCTGCTCCTCGAACGCACGGGCGACGCGCGGGCCTGGTTGCTGGGCGTCGGGGAGTCGTCGGATGCCTATCAGATGTCGGCGCCTCATCCGGAAGGTCGAGGGGCGCTCTCCGCGATGCGAGAGGCGTTGACGCGCGGCGGGCGTTCACCCGACCAGATCGACTACATCAACGCGCACAGTCCCGGCACTCGTCTGAACGACGTCTCCGAGGGAATCGCCATCTCCACGTTGTTCGGAGCAAGCGTTCCCGTCGCTTCCACCAAGGCTTACACAGGCCACATGCTTGGTGCCTGTGGAGCCACCGAGGCCGTGTTCGCCGTGGCGGCCATCGAACAGGGGTGGATCCCCGCCAGTCTGGGCGCGGATCCCGTCGACGCCACACTGGGGATCAATGTGGCCACCATCCGCCAGCAACGGAGATGCCGCGCCGTGCTCAGCAATTCGTTCGCCTTTGGGGGGAACAACGTCAGTGTGCTGTTCGCAAGTGCGTTATGATCGTTCGTCATGATCGGTCGTCATGATCGCACCGCGGGGGCGACAGTCCTCGGCCTTGGGGCGTGGACTCCGGGGTTTCCCGACGCCGCCTCCTGGCGGCAGGCCCAACCCCGGGCGGAGGTGATCTCGCCGCCGCCCCGTTTGCCCGCGCGTCTGCGACGGCGCGCCAGCCTGCTCACCCGGATGGTCGCGGAAGTGGCTGCGCAGGCCACGGAGCAGGCAGGCGTTTCCTTGCAAGGACTCCCGGTGGTAATGGGGTCCGCCTACGGTGAGCTGATGACCACGATGGAGATGCTTGAAGAGATGGAGACCGGCCAGCCTCTGTCCCCCTCTCGTTTTCACAACAGTGTTCACAACACCGCCACCGGTTACCTCTCCATGGCGGCGGACAACCAGGCCCCTTGCACCGCGCTGGCCGCGGGAAACGACACCGTGGCGATGGTGTTGCAAGAAGCGCTGGCTCTGCTGGCGGATCGCGGCGGAGACGTGCTGGTGGTGCTGGCCGATGAACAATTGCCGCTGGAGATCTCCTCCACCAGCCAGCCTCCGCTTGCCGCGGCCCTGTTGTTGCGCAGCTCCTCCGCCGCAGCCTCATCCCCCACGCCCACCCCGAGCGGCACCGCAACTGGGATGGCGCTGGCGTGGCTGGGTGACCTGCGGCAAGAGCAAGACCCCCGACCCGCCGTCGAACGTCCCAGCGAGGAGAGCAGTCCCTGCGCCTCCATCTTCAGGCTGTTGACCGCGATACAGGATGCCGCTGGCATGGCGGCAGACCCGGCGGAAGCTGTCGGCGCCGAACGGCGACCCACCCCGGTGCGCGTCGAGCTGACCGCTGGGCCCGTGGCCCGATGGTCATTGGCGGTGGGGGTGGCGCTGGCCGCTCCAGGGCACACATGAGTGTCGCGACGCCGATACCACGCGCCGCCACCGATGCGTTGCCTTCCTTGCGCGAGCTGGTCCCGCACGAGCCGCCCATGTTGCTGCTCGACAATCTGCTCGCGCACGATGCCAACACAGTTGTATGCGAGGTGCTAATCCAGGCCGACTCGCCGTTCCTGGAGGAACCGGTCACGGGCGGCGCGCCGCAGATCCCAGCGGTGGTGGGCCTGGAATACATGGCCCAATGCGTGGCCGTGTTCGCGGGCCTGTCGGCGCGCCGCGAGAACCGCCCTCCTGCGCTGGGGTTCCTGGTGGGGTGCCGCGAGTTGCGGCTGGCCACCGACGGGTTTGCCGTCGGCGACCGACTGGTGGTGGAGGCCCGCTGGATCTGGGGCGAAAGTGTGCTGGGGAGCTTTGCCTGCACCGTCAGGCGCGAGGCAGAGACAGTGGCGCAAGGGACCCTGACCGTATACCGAGGAAACCTGCCCGAGGAGGATGCGGCGCCATGACCAGTACGCCCAGCACGCCGAGCAGTAGGGTCGCCTTGATCACCGGCGCCAGCCGCGGCATCGGAGCCGCCATCGCCGAGGAGCTGGCCGCGAGCGGCTGCGCGGTCCTGCTCAACTACCGCAGCGATGTGGCGGGAGCCGAGCAGGTGCAGCGGCGGATTGAGGCCCAAGGCGGCTCCGCTTCGTTATTGCCCTTCGACGTGCGCGACGCCCGCGCCACCGCGACGGCGCTTGCCCCGTGGACCGAGGGGGATGCCGCCCTCCCCTTGGACATCGTGGTGAACAACGCCGGCGTGGCGCGCGATCGGGCCTTTCCCTCCATGGCCCTCGACGACTGGGAGGTGGTAACCCGAACCTCTCTCGACGGTTTCTTCAACGTCACTCGGCCCTTGATCATGCCGCTCGTGCACCGGCGCTGGGGGCGAATCGTGAACATCGCCTCGCTCTCGGGCCTGGTGGGCAACCGCGGGCAGGTGAACTATTCTGCCGCCAAGGCGGGGCTGATTGGAGCGACCCGCTCGCTGGCCCAGGAACTGGCGAAGCGCAACGTGACGGTCAACGCCGTGGCGCCCGGGCTGATCGATACGGAGATGGTTCGTGACCTGCCCCTCGCCGAGATGACGCGACAGATCCCCATGCGCCGGCTGGGAACGGCGGCCGAGGTCGCCAAGCTGGTGGGCTTCCTGGTCAGCGAGCACGCCGCGTACATCACCGGCCAGGTCATCGGCATCAACGGAGGGCTGGCGTGAGCGGCGGAAGCGGCAGAAGCGGTGGAAGCGGTGGAAGCGGTGCAAGCGGCGGGCGACGGGTGCTGGTAACGGGGATCGGCCTCGCTTCTCCGCTGGGCCACACTCTGGCGGCGGCGACGGCGGCGCTGCGCGCCGGAGAACACGGCATCGTCTCCATGCCCGAGTGGGCCAGCGTGGGAGGGCTGCGCACGCGACTGGCCGCGGTGGCACACGATGTCCCCCTGGCCCACTACCCGCGGAAGAAGTCGCGCTCGATGGGGCGGGTGGCGTTGCTGGCGACCTACGCCACTGAACAGGCCATCCTCGACGCGCGCCTGCAAATCGACGCGTTGCCACCCCAGGAACTGGGGCTGGCCTATGGTTCCACTCACGGCTCCTCGTCGGCGCAGGAGGAGTTCTGCCGCATGCTCTTCGCGCGCGGAGGGATGCAAGGGATCCCTTCAACCCTTTACCTGAAGTTCATGAGCAACACCTGCGCGGTGAACCTGGCCCAGTTTTTCGGCATCCGCGGTCGCGTGATCTCCACCTGTTCCGCCTGCACCAGCGGCAGCCACGCCATCGGGTACGGGTACGAAGCCATCCGCGCCGGCCATCATGCGGTGATGCTCTGTGGGGGCGCGGAGG
>JBDSME010000504.1:0-3500 GCA_039916065.1 Polyangia bacterium | reverse complement strand
GCGTTTCTGATGACCGGCACCGGAATCGTGCCGCCCCACGATTTCTCCATGCAGTCGGGCGACGTTGTTCGTATATCCATTGGCACCTTGACGCTCGAGAACGAAGTTTCACCGCCCAGCGCCGCTGGCCAGCGGTAGTCCCCGGCGGCGGTCAGCCGTTGGCCGCCCTCCCGTTCAAACTTTCGCACATTTTTGGAGATCACAGTGAGCACAGCACCCGTATTGATCGCCGGCGAATGGCGGCAGGCCAAGAACCCGGCGGGAGACTTCACCGCCGTCAATCCAGCGACCAAGGAGCCGCTGCCCCAGAAGTTTCCGGTCTCTTCGATCGATGACGTGGCGCAGGCCTGTCAGTCTGGGATGGATGCGGTCGAGGCGTTGCGTGGCCTGCCGCGTGCCTCCGAGAAGATCGCCAGCTTCCTGGATGACTATGCGGCGCGCCTGGAGAGCAATGCCGACGCGCTGGTGGAGTTGGCCAACCGCGAGACCGGCTACCCGGTGACGCCGCGGTTGCGTGCGGTGGAGTTGCCGCGCACCACCAATCAGCTGCGCCAGGGGGCGTCGGCGGCGCGCAATCGTTCCTGGTGCATGGCCACCATCGACACCAAGGCGAACCTCCGTTCCTGTTACGGCGCGCTGCCTGGGCCGGTGGCGGTGTTCGGACCAAACAACTTTCCCTTCGCCTTCAACTCGATCGCGGGTGGAGACTTCGTGTCGGCCATCGCGGCCGGCAACCCGGTGGTGGCCAAGGCGAACACGGGACACCCCGGCACCACGCGGCTGCTCGGCGAGCTGGCCTCGCAGGCGGTCCAGGCGAATGGCCTTCCTCCCGGGATGGTGCAGCTCATCTATCGGACGCCTCCCGCGGTGGGATTCGGGCTGGTGTCCCATCCCGCCATCGCGGCCACCGGCTTCACCGGCAGCAAGAGCGCGGGCCTGCAGCTGAAGGCCGCCGCTGACGCCGCGGGCAAGCCGATCTATCTGGAGATGTCCAGCGTGAACCCGGTGTTCATCTTGCCGGGGGCATTGCAGGAACGGCGCGACGCCGTCGCCAAGGAGCTGTTCGATTCGTGCTCCCTGGGGTCGGGCCAGTTCTGCACCCGCCCCGGCATCACGGTGCTGGTGAAGGACGCCGACGGAGAGGCGTTCCTGGCCACGCTGACGGGGCTGTTCGCGGGCGCCACCGCCGGCACGTTGCTCGGCGCCTCGGGACTGGCCGGCATCTCCAGTGGCCTTGACGAACTGCGCGCGCACGGCGCCCAGGTGATCGCCGGCGGCGCCGTGGTGGAGGGGCAGCGCTACGCCTTCGCCAACACGTTGTTGCGCGTGGACGGAGATGCCTTCCTGGCCAACCCGCACGCGCTGCAAACAGAAGCCTTTGGTCCCGTGAATACGGTGGTGCTGGCGCGCGACCAGGCGCAGTTGGTGGCGATCGCCGCCAGCCTGGAAGGCAACCTCACCGGGGCGATCTACACCGACACCTCTGGCAAGGACGATGGCCTGTATGCGCGTCTGGCGGCCGTGCTGCGGCAGAAGGTCGGCCGCTTGTTGAACGACAAGATGCCCACGGGCGTGGCGGTGTCGCCGGCCATGAATCACGGCGGTCCCTTTCCCGCCACGGGGCACCCGGGATTCACCGCCGTGGGGCTCCCCGCCTCCATGCTGCGGTTCGCGGCGCTGCACTGTTACGACAACGTTCGCCCGCATCGCCTGCCGCCGGAGCTTCAGAACGCCAACCCCACCGGGAAGATGTGGCGGATGGTCGACGGTGAATGGTCGCAGGCGAACGTCGCGGGGTGAGTAAAGCATGAGTGACTTTTAATGGCTGCTGATCAGACCGGTAAAAATAGCGGCGCTCCCGCGACGCTCGGTGATTTGCTGGGCGGCGGGGAGCTCTTCGCGCAGACGCGCACCAAGGCGCAGGGGCCGGCGGGGCAGCTTCCCATCACCCCCGAGATGTTGCTGAGCGAACCGAGCGGCAACCTGTTCGGGATGACCCAGGACGCCGGCATGGGCTGGAAGCCGGAGGATGTGGCGCGCGCCCAGTTCCTGATCGTCAGCACGCAGGGCGGCCTGCGTGACAGCGACGGCAGTCCCATCGCCCTCGGGTATCACACCGGACACTGGGAGATCGGGTTGCTGGTGCGGGCGGCCGCCGAGATTTTCCGTTCGCGCGGCGTGGTGCCGTTCGCCGCCTATTGCAGCGATCCCTGCGACGGTCGCACGCAGGGAACCACCGGGATGTTCGACAGTCTCCCCTATCGGAACGACGCGGCCGTGGTCATGCGCCGGCTCATCCGTTCGTTGCCCCGCCGCTCCGGGGTGATGGGGATCGCCACATGTGACAAGGGGCTGCCGGCGACGATGCTGGCGCTGGCAGGATGCGCGGCGCTGCCCGGCATCGTGGTGCCGGGCGGGGTGACGTTGCCCGCCATCGACGGCGAGGACGCCGGCAAGGTGCAGTCCATCGGTGCGCGCTTCGCGCACGGCCTGATCACCCGCGACGAAGCGGCCACCATGGGATGTCGCGCGTGCGGCACGCCGGGCGGCGGCTGTCAGTTCCTGGGGACGGCGGCCACCGCTCAGGTGGTCGCGGAAGCCTTCGGCATGACCCTGCCGCACAGCGCGCTGGCCCCGTCGGGCGAACCGGTGTGGCTGGACATGGCGCGCCGGTCGGCACGTGCGCTGGTGAACCTGGCGGCGAAAAAAATTCCGCTCAGTGCCATCCTGACGCAGGCATCGCTGGAGAACGCGATGTTGCTTCACGCGGCTTTCGGCGGCTCGACCAACCTGCTGCTGCACATTCCGGCGGTGGCGCACGCCGCGGGATTGCGCCGCCCCACGGTGGCCGACTGGAACCGCATCAACCGGTCCACCCCGCGGCTGGTGGACGCGCTGCCCAACGGGCCGCGCAACCATCCCACCGTGCAGGTGTTCATGGCCGGTGGCGTCCCCGAGGTGATGTTGCACCTGCGGCGAATGGGGCTGTTGAATCTCGACGTTCTGACGGTCACGGGCGAAAAGCTGTCCACCGTGCTGGATTGGTGGGAGGCAAGCGACCGACGGCGCGAGGCGCGCGAGCGCTTGCGAACATCGGATGGCGTGGACCCTGACCAGGTGATCATGAGCGCCGATGCCGCGCGCGCCGCCGGTCTCACCAGCACGGTGGTCTTTCCCGCCGGTAACCTGGCGCCGGAGGGATCGGTGGTGAAGGCCACCGCCATCGATCCGTCGGTGGTGGGCCCCGATCAGGTCTACCGCCACCGCGGTCCGGCGCGGGTGTTCCTGTCGGAGCACGCAGCGATCCAGGCCATCAAGGGGCAGTCTGAGCCACCGGTGAAAGCGAACGACGTGGTGGTGCTGATCGGCGCCGGTCCGCTGGGCACCGGGATGGAGGAGACCTATCAGCTCACCTCCGCCCTGAAGTACGTCCCCTGGGGAAAGCACGTCGCCATCGTGACCGACGCCCGTTTCTCGGGAGTGTCGACCGGCGCCTGCCT
>JBDSME010000503.1:0-4328 GCA_039916065.1 Polyangia bacterium | reverse complement strand
GGGACGCGGTCACCCGGGGTGAGGATCCCCACCAGGTTCAGCGGATCGCAGGCGGACAGCCGCAGGATCTGACCGCGCTCGGCGTCGCGTCTCACCGCGCGCAGACTCTCCAGCGCCTCGGGGGCGGCGAACTGCTCGCCCACGAAACCGGCCACCAGCCGCCCGCCGCGGATCTCGCCCCGCATCTCCAGCCGCCGGTACACGCGCAACAGGTCTCGCCAGGTGGGCGGCCGCGGCTCGCGGGCCAGCACCTCGCGCACCACCACGCCATAGCGGCGCAGGTATTGCCGGCCCAGGGCCTCGGTGGTCTCGTCTTCCTCCAGAGTGCTGGGGGGAGGCCGCAGCACGGCCCACCGCCCGGCGCCGACGCCCCCGGACCCGCCGCCGCTGCCGCCTTGCGAAGGAAAACGTCGCGACCACCGGGCGTGCCAGCGCGCCCGCGTCGACCCGCGCCCACCCGTCGCCGAGACCAGCGCGCGCAGGCCCGCGAACCCATCGCCGGTGACACGACCAGCGCCCACCAGCTCCCACAGGGCATCCTCGACCTCTCCGCGCAGGCGGCTCGCCCCGTGCACGATGTCGTCCAGGAAGCTCGCGCCCTGGTCGCGCAACACCCGCAACACGTCGCGGGCCGGCGCCGAGAGCTGCTCATCGTCCAGCCCTTCGCGCGTGGCGAGCAGCCAGCCCAGATCCCGCCGCCGCACCAGCGCGATGGGGGCCACCCGGCTAGGCGCGTTGGCCGCGTCGCGCGCCGCCAACCGACCCCAGGTTATCTCACCCGACAGGCACAGACTGTCCAGCCACGCCGGGTCATAGTTGTTGAGGCGCGCTGGCAGGATCTCTCGCTCCCAGGCGCCGGCGGCACTCTCGAATCCCTGGAGCTGTCCGATGACCTGAAGCAGCCCCGCTCGCCCTTCCAGCTTGGTCCCGGGCGCGACGTGCTGCCACTTCAGCAGAAAACGGACGTAGTCGGCGGCGCTGGCAGGTTCAATGGACCGCCGCAGGCCATCCAGAGTGCGCCGGTTGATTCGCGCCAGCAGCCTCCGATCGCACCACTGCAACTCGGGCCGGGGCAAATCGGGCTTGAGATCGCCGGCGCCGTCATCCACCTGGGCTTCGCTGGCTGCAGCGACCATGACCAGGCGAGGGTCGAAATGCCCGCGCAGCACGTTCCCCTCGAGTTCTACGCGTGCGAGCGCTCCCTCCACGTCACAAGAGGGAAGGTCGAGCCGCGCGGCCAGGAAGCGGGCGGTGGTAGGACCCACCAGCGCCAGATGGCCACGCACCACCTCGGCCAGCGCGCCGTCGCGCTCACTCCAGGGGCGGGGCCGGCGGGGCGGTGGTTCGCTCAGGTCGGGCACCAGGGTGCGCCCGGGCCAGACAGTTTCAGCCAGCGATCGCCGCTCGGCCGCCACCCAGAAGATCACGCCTGGCCGATCGCCTTCGCCTCTCCCACCACCGGAGTCGGAATCGGCGTCTGATTGACCGGCGCCCGCGGCAGCGGGCAGCAGGCGCGCCGCACGACCGGCAATGGCCAGCTCTTCCGCGAACCGTGTCCAGCCGCGCTCCTCGATCAGCGACGCGGGCGCGCCGCCAAGATCCAGCAGCAGATCGTGCAACTCGTCGGCGCCACGCGCGTCCGGTTGCGCTTCCGCCACCACCTCGGCAATCCGCTCCGGATCCAGCATGCCCAGGTGTTCGACGACCTCGGCGGGCAGCCCGCGCCGCAAGGTGACTGCGCGCGTGCGCCGCTCTTCCAGAGGCGCGTCGTCCAGGAAGGCATAGGGATTGGCATTCAAGATCTCGTGCGCGAACACCGACGGCTCGGGAAGCTCGCGGGCGATGGTGGCGATCCTTCCGGCGCGCAAGTCGGTCAGTACCGTCTTCAGGCCCTCGGCGTCCATGGCCTCCGTCAGGCAGTCGCGGATGGTTTCGCGCACCAAAGGGTGGTCCGGAATCTCGATGGCTCCCCCACCGTGATTGTCCTGACAGGCGGTCTGCCCCGGAAAAACCGCGGCGATCAGATCCTGGGCGCGCATCCGTTGAATGGGCGGCGGGACCCGGCGTCCCCCGCGGTGTCGCAGCAGCGCCAGCGAACGCATGGCGTTCCATCGCCATCGCGTCTCGAACATCGGTGCCTGCACCGCGGCCTGGGTCAGCAGCTCGTCGATGTCCTCGGGACGCAGCATCTGGAACACGGTGTCCAGGGGAAAGCTGTGCTGCGCCCCCAGCGACAACACCAGGCCATCGTCGGTGGCGGCGGCCTGCAATTCGAAGTCGAAGGAGCGACAGAACCGCTTTCGCAACGCCGTTCCCCAGGCCCGGTTGATCCGCCCCCCGAACGGCGCGTGCAACACCAGTTGCATGCCGCCCGCTTCGTCGAAAAATCTTTCTGCGATCACGCAACGCTGGGTCGGTACCGCGCCGAGCACGGCGCGGCCGGCGGCGATGTAGTCCCGTACCAGCTGGGCGGCACGAACGTCAACGGCCGTGTCCGCCAGTGGATCGTCGGTCGCCGCCCCCACAGTCGAGGGGTCCGCATCGTTGTCCGTGGGCGTGCCCATGCCCACGCCGAGACCCACATCCACACCGACGCCGACCAGCGACGGCAGCCCCGCCACCGCCTCGCGCACGGCCGCGACGGCCGCCGACAGTTCGGGGGTCCGGGCCGGACCTTCTCCCAACCAGAAGGGAATGGTGGGCGGAGCGCCGTGGGCATCTTCCACCCGCACCTTACCCGCCTCCACGCGGCGGATGCGCCAGGAGTTGTTCCCCAGCAGGATGATGTCGCCCGCCATCGATTCGATGGCGAAGTCTTCGTCGACGTTTCCGACCAGGGTGCCCTCCGGTTCCAGCACCACGTCGTAGTTGGCGTTGTCGGGAATGGCGCCACCCGAGGTGAGCGCGCCCAGCCGCGCTCCGCGCCGCCCGCGCAGGCGCCGGTTGACGGCGTCGCGGTGAAGGAGCGCGCCGGCCCGTCCGCGGCTTGTGGCGATCCCCTCCGACAGCATGTCCACCACGGCGTCAAAGTCAGCTCGCTGCAGCTCGGTATACTGCGCGGCCTTGCGGCACAGCTCGTACAGCGCGTCCTCGTCCCATTCCTCGCATGCGCACGCCGCCACGATCTGCTGGCCCAGCACATCCAGCGGCGCATCCCGCAGAGCCACGGCGTCGATCACGCCGGCGCGCGCCGCCCGTACCAGCGCCACGCTTTCGATCAGCTGATCGCGCGTCAGGGGAAAGAGCCGCCCCTTCGGGGTTCCCCCCACCACGTGTCCGGAACGGCCGATTCGCTGCAAGCCGGTGGCGATGGAGCGGGGGGAACCCACCAGGCAAGCGAGATCGACGGCGCCGATGTCAATGCCCAGCTCCAGCGAAGCGGTGGCCACAACCACGCGCAGCTCGCCCGCCTTCAGTCGCTTCTCCGCCTTGTGCCGGCGCTCGCGCGACAGGCTGCCGTGGTGCGCCGCCACCTGGTCCTCACCCAGCCGTTCGCCCAGGCGGTGCGCCACCCGTTCCACCAGCCGGCGGGTGTTCACGAAGACCAGCGTGGAGCGGTGGGCGCGCACCAGCTCCGCCAGGCGATCGTAGATTTCGCCCCACTGCTCGTTGGTGCAGACCGCCCCCAGCTCGTCACGTGGCAACTCGATCCCGAGATCGAGATCGCGGCCCGGTGACACGCTCACCAGGTGGGGCGCCGGGCGGCCCCCTCCGCACAGCAATCTGCCCGCCACCGAGATCGGATTCACCGTGGCCGACAGTCCAATGCGTTGCATGCGCCGCCGGGGCGCCGAGGCGGGCGAGACCGGGTCGGCGCGCACCAGCGCCTCCAACCGTTCCAGCGACAGCGCCAGGTGTGCGCCGCGTTTGTCGCGGGCCACGGCGTGGATTTCATCGACGATCACCGTCCGCACGTCCCGCAGCGCCTTCCGCCCGGACTCGCTGGTCAAGAGGATGTAGAGCGACTCCGGCGTGGTCACCAGGACGTGCGGCGGCCGCTTGACCGCGTCGCGCCGCTCGCGGGCCGTGGTATCGCCCGTGCGTACGGCGGTGCGGATCTGCGGGCGCGCGTAGCCCAGCTCCTCTGCCAGCGCGGCGATCTGTCCCAGCGGCTCTTCCAGGTTCACGCGGATGTCATTGGACAGCGCCTTCAACGGCGACACATAAAGGACGTGCGTTCGTGCCTCCAGCGTGCCCGCGATGTCCTGCCTGACCAGCTCGTCCAGGCAGGCCAGGAACGCCGCCAGCGTTTTTCCCGAACCGGTGGGCGCCGTGACCAGGACGTCCTCTCCCGCGGCAATCAGCGGCCACGCCGCCGACTGTGCGGC
>JBDSME010000502.1:0-3605 GCA_039916065.1 Polyangia bacterium | reverse complement strand
TCATCGAGATCGCCGCTTGCCACCAGGAAGCAACAGGCGAACTTGTCCACCTCGGCCTGCAGCTCCAGCTCCAGCGCCGAAACCGACCGGTCAGCCGCCGCGCAGATGGCCACGTAGATGAAGTGACTGACGCCTTCCACCGCCAGGCAGAAATCCGCGAAGTTGTCCCCGTCCAGACGGCGCGCCGGATCGTTTTGCTCGAGATTTGCGATCGCGCGTTGGTCCAGGAACAGGCCTATCCGCAGCTCGTCTTCCCCCTGTCCGCCGTCGCCGCTGCCATCGTCCGTGACGCGATGGTTGATCAGCAGTTGCTCGCGAGGCGCCCGCGCCACACCGGACTGTCTGCGCGCTTCTTCATCCAACAGGAACGCTTCGACGTTCAGTTGCGTGTTCACGCGGTAGAGGGACTCGATCCCGAGCTGCAGCCGTGACAGCACCGTGCGGCGGTGCGCCTTGTTCGCGACGACGGCCCCGCCCACCGTCATTGCACCACGCCGGAGACGCGCGCCACCGGCCTGCTGCTCGCCAAAACGCCCTGCTCGGCGAGGCGACGTGCCGCCCAGCCGCTCTTGGTGCGCAGCCACCGTTCGTAGAGCCGGACCACGTCCTGGTTGTTGCGGCGCCGCGCGGTGCGGTGGCTGATGGTCATCAGCACCTCGACAAAGCGCGTGAAGTTCGCGGCCAGCTCACCGAACACCGGACCGAATGGCTCGCTTGCCGCCAGCGAGCCGTGACTCGGGCGCGCCAGCTCAGCATACGCAGTGCCCCCCATGTCGATGTAATAGTCGACGTCCACCAGCCGTCCCCCCAGGCTGTCCCCCCAAAAACCCGAGATGAACAGCGCCGTATCTCCGATCTCGCGCAGGGTGCTTCGTCGTGCCCGGGGCGAGGCGTCGATGGACTCCAGCAGGCGGATGGCCAGGGGCCGATCCTCGATGGGCTGGGCGGCGTACGCGGCCAGCAGGTGCACCAGGTAGTGCTCGGTGAGCTGGTCGTGTTCCAGCCCTTCGTCCCGGAAGGCCTTGTCCACCTCGTCCCTGAAAAATGACTCGAGAGACCGTGTGATGTCCATGTTTCACCTATGACTACTCATCGGCACACAGTCAAGAAAACGATAATGATTCTATGTATATAGGGCGTTAACAGCCTGGCAGAGCGGCTTTGTGACTGCCAGCCCATGCTCCCAAGTCGTTGACATGGGCGGACTTGTGGTTACGCTGCACCGCTGGCACTCAATGAATCAGAGTGCTAACCAAGCGTCACACGTTCGACTTTACAAGGAGACAGACATGAAGGTTCGTCCGCTACAAGACCGCGTCGTGGTCAAGCGTATCGAGGAAGAAAGCAAGACCAAGGGCGGCATCATCATCCCCGATAGCGCCAAGGAGAAGCCGGCCGAGGGTGAAGTGGTGGCAGTTGGGTCGGGCAAGTTCAACGAGAAGGGTGAACTGCGCAAGCTCGACGTGAAGAAGGGCGACCGCGTGATGTTTGGCAAGTACTCCGGCAACGACATCAAGATCGACGGCGTCGATCATTTGATTTTGCGCGAGGATGAGATCCTCGGCGTCATCGAGAAATAAGGAGCGAACCATGGCAGCCAAAGAGATTCTGTTCGACGCGGCAGGCCGCAGCCGCATCCTGGAAGGCGTCAACACGCTGGCCGACGCGGTCAAGGCGACCCTGGGGCCCCGCGGACGCAATGTCGTCATCGAGAAGAGCTGGGGCTCACCCACCGTGACCAAGGACGGCGTCACCGTGGCCAAGGAAATCGACCTGGAAGACAAGTTCGCCAACCTGGGCGCGCAGATGGTGAAGGAGGTCGCCTCCAAGACGTCGGATGTGGCCGGCGACGGCACCACCACCGCCACCGTGCTGGCTCAGGCGATCTTCCGCGAGGGGACCCGCATGGTCTCGGCGGGGCACAACCCCATGGACATCAAGCGCGGCATCGACAAGGCGGTCGTCAAGATCGTCGAGGCGCTGCAGAAGATCTCCAAGCCCACCAAGGGCCAGAAGGACGTGGCGCAGGTCGGCACCATCAGCTCTAACGGTGATCAGTTCATCGGCAAGTTGATCGCCGAGGCCATGGAGAAGGTCGGCAAGGAAGGCGTGATCACCATCGAGGAAGCCAAGTCCATGGACACCACCCTGGACGTGGTGGAAGGCATGGAGTTCGACCGCGGCTACCAGTCACCCTACTTCGTGACCGACGCCGAGCGCATGGAGGTCAAGCTGGAAGATGCTTACATCCTCATTCACGAGAAGAGCATCTCCAACATGAAGGATCTGCTGCCGGTGCTGGAGCAGGTGGCCCAGGCGCGCAAGCCGCTGTTGATCATCGCCGACGTGGAGGGCGAGGCCCTGGCCACGCTGGTGGTCAACAAGCTGCGCGGCACGCTGACCGTCTGCGCGGTGAAGGCGCCGGGTTACGGTGATCGCCGCAAGGACATGATGAAGGACATCGCCGTCCTCACCGGTGGTCAGGCCATCACAGAAGACCTGGGGTTGAAGCTGGAAGGTGTGACGTTGAAGGACCTCGGCCGCGCCAAGCGGATCTCCGTGGACAACGAGAACACCACCATCATCGACGGCGCCGGCAAGAAGGCCGACATAGAGGGCCGGGTCCGTCAGATCCGGACCATGATCGAGGATACGGCGTCGACCTACGACAAGGAGAAGCTGCAGGAGCGGCTGGCCAAACTGGTCGGCGGCGTGGCCGTCATCAAGGTCGGAGCGGCTACCGAGTCCGAGCTGCGCGAGAAGAAAGCGCGCGTCGAGGATGCCCTGCACGCCACGCGCGCGGCGGTCGAGGAAGGCATCGTCCCGGGGGGCGGCGTCGCTCTCATCCGGGCGTTGCAGTCCCTGGACAAGATCGACGTGAACGATGAAGAGATGGTGGGCGTCAACATCATCAAGCGCGCCTGCGAGGAGCCCTGTCGGCAGATCGCCGCCAACGCGGGCCAGGAGCCGGCCGTGATCGTGAACCGTGTCCGTGAGGGCAAGGGTTCTTTCGGTTACAACGCCGCCACCGAGGAGTTCGAAGATCTCGTGGAGGCGGGTGTCATCGATCCCACCAAGGTCGTTCGTTCGGCCCTGCAGAACGCCGCCTCGGTGTCGTCACTGCTCCTCACCACCGAAGCACTGATCGTCGACGTGAAGACGAAGGAAGCCGCCCCCAGCATGGGCGAACAGGGCGGCGGCGGCGGCATGGGTGGCATGGGCGGCATGGGTGGCATGGGCGGCATGATGTGAGCGCGGGGGGCCTAAGAAGGCCCCCCACGAGCCCCCCACCAGAGCGCGGGGGGCCGCAGCGGCCCCCCACGTGCCCCCCTCGGATTGCTTGAGGTTGGGGCCGGCCCGGCTAAGCCGGGCCTCCTGAACGGAAATACTGGCGCCGTCGGATCTTGGGATTCGGCGGCGTCTTTTTTTGCGCGCGGTCCTTTCGCCGGAGTGAATCCCTTCACCTCGCCCCACGAAGTGGGGAGAGCATCTGTCTTGCGTGTCAAGTTGCGATCTCCGGTTTCCAGGATTTTTTTGAGGCGACCATTGCGTTCAGGATGGTCAGGAGCTTGCGCATGCAGGCAACGAGGGCGACCTTGGGAAGC
>JBDSME010000501.1:0-9730 GCA_039916065.1 Polyangia bacterium | reverse complement strand
CTCCAGACGCAGCAGGCTGGATTCGATCTGCGGTATCACCCGCAGGGCGAACAGGCGGCCATGGGTCAACGCCTCGCCGGCGAGATTCGCCGCCAGCCACAGCAAGGCCCCCGGTTGGTCGGGGCTGGTGGAGAGGATGCCGCGCGCGCTGTCGATCCCGTGCTGGTAGTGAACGCGCGCCTCGCTGTCTTTCTTGGCCGCCTTCCCCTCTCGATATGCCAGCTCGGATGGATTGGGAACTTCGGCCGCCATCACTGCGCCTCCTGAACACCACAGCCACAGCGCTACCGCCGCCGCCATACCGGCGCCCCGTTGCGCCACCGCGGAGAAGAAAGCGCGGGGGGGAAAGGTCGCCCGCCGCCAGGTTGTCGTCTCTGGCATCATTTCTGACATCACCGGTTCCCGCCGCCCGCCATCACGGACGACAGCGCCGCCAGGGTTTCGGCCACGCCGATGTAACCGCGCCAGTACCACAACCACCACCCGGCCATGAGCACGCCGTGACCAATCAAGATGAAGACGTGGCTCCACATCTCCACCACGTCGGACTTGCCGCTCAGGTAGCGTCGCCAGTGCATCACCTCGTCCACCAGGCTGTAGACGAACGACAGGACAGTCAGCACCAGCGCCGGCACGGCGTAAGTCGCCCCACCGGAGTAGGCGGCACAGAGCAGCACGCAGCTGGTTACTCCAGCCAGGATGATGATGTGGTGAACCAGCGCCTCGCCCCCGCGCAAGGCCTCCTTGTAGATGGTGCGGTGTCCGATGGTGTCGAGGGCGATGGCCAGCGTGAAGACCAGTGCCCCGAGCGGCACCAGATAGGCCTCCCTGGGTAGTGGTGCCGAGGCCCTTCGCCCCGCCCAGACGAATCCGCCCGTGGAAAAACACAGCCCCAGCATCAGGCCGATCCAGGCGGCGTAAACGAACCAGTCATTGCGCTGGAATTGCCGGATGCGACCGACGTACAACGCCACCTCTCCGAACAGCGACAAGCGGGACGCGCGCCGGGGCGACAACGCGCTACTGCTGCCTGCGGTGGCGGTCATGGCGTTACCACTTGCGCGCCCAGGGTCTGAATCAAAGCGCGCAGCACCAACCATGCCTTCCGCATCCGTGGTACCACGGCCCGCCCGGCCAGCACGTCGAATCCGCGGCGCGCGATCACCGCGCCGATCTCCGCATAGATGAACCGCGCCGCTCGGATGGCCAGCCCGCACCGCCAGGGCAACCTCCGCAACCCCACGTCGCCAGATCGGTAGAACAGGTCGGCACGACGGAGCAACTCGGCCACAGCCGCCGCCGTCGACTGGGGATGCTGGCTGGGCAGCAGACCAGCGTCAGATCCTTGAAGCTCGGCTGGCAGATAGACCCGTCCCCGTCGTTCATCCTCGGCAACATCCCGGCAGATGTTGGTTAGCTGCATGGCGATCCCCAGATCCGCAGCCCGCCGCAAGGCCGGGGGATCTTTCACCTTCATCACGTGAGCCATCATCAATCCGACGGTCCCGGCGGCGCGATAACAGTAGAGGAGCAGCTCTGCGAAGGTGCGGTAGCGAACCACGCCCACATCCATCGACATTCCGGCCAGCAACTCGTCCGCGTAGACGCGGGGGATTTGATGCCGGCTTACCAACTCCTGGAACGCCGCCAGCACCGGATCGCTTTGGGGATTTCCCGCATAGATCGTGCTCAGCTCGTCCCGCAGGCGGACCACCGCGGCGCCGCGCTCTTCTGTGGGGGCTTCCATGGAAGTCTTCATCGATGCCTGCCCCTCGTCAGCGAAATCGACGGCGTCGTCACAGCGCCGACACCACGCGTACAGAACAGCGGCGTCGTACCGGCACCAGGCGGGCAACAGCTTGCCTGCCAGTGCGAAGCTCTTCGAATGGTGTGCCAGGATGGCCTGGGTCAAAGCCTGCTGCTGCCTGGTCATGACGCCATCGCCGCCTCCCTGGCCAGTCCCAGATCTTCCGCCACCAGGCGGGCGGTGGCCTTCGCCGAATTGATGACCCCCGGAACACCAGCGCCCGGATGCGTGCCCGCGCCCACGATGTAGAGGCCAGGGATCTCCGCGTCGCGGTTGTGCGGGCGAAAATAGGCGCTCTGTGACAGCCGCGGCGCCACGGAGAATGCCGATCCGTGATAGGCGTTCAACTGCTCCTGGAAATCCACGGGCGTGAACAGCCGCTTGGTGACGATCTCCTGGCGCAATCCCGGCAACACCGTCTCCAGCGTGGCCAGGATGCGATCCGCGTACGGTTCGGCGTGGCGGCCCCAGTCGACCGGCGCTGACCCGAGGTGCGGGACCGGGGCCAGCACATAGAACGATTCACATCCCGGCGGCGCCAGACTGGGGTCGGTAACCGTCGGTTGATGCAGGTACAGACTGAAGTCCGGGGGCAGCTCCGGACCGTGAAAGATCTCCCGCAGCATCTCCCGGTACCGGGGGCCAAACAGCACGGTGTGATGAGCCGACCCGGGATATTTTCGCCGCGTGCCAAAGTAGATCAGGAACAGGGACATTGACCACTGCATCCCTTCCAGACGGGTGCGCTGCTTCTCGGCGCCAGGCGTTCCCTGGTAGAGGCGCGCGTAGGTGTGGTGGAGGTCGGCGTTCGAAATTACGGCATCGAAAATCTGGTCCGTACCGTCATCGCCCGCCGTCACCACGTGCGCGGTGGCTGCTCCGCGCCGCGCCAGGCGGATGCGTTTCACCGGTGTGCCGAGCCGCAGCTCGCCTCCCAGGCGCTGGTACAGGTCCACCAGCCCCTTCACCAGTGCGCCGGTGCCGCCTCGCGGGAAGAAGACGCCCCACTTTCGCTCCAGAAACGGGATCAGCGTGTAGATGGCGCTGGTCTCGAACGGATTGCCGCCGATCAGCAGGGCGTGAAAGGAGAGTGCCTGTCGCAACCGTTCGTCCTTCACGAACTGGCTGACGGCGCCGTAAACGGAGCGGTCGGCACGCAGGCGCGCCAGCGCCGGGGCCACGCGCACCATGTCGAAGAACCGCAAGAACGCCGCATCGACCAGTCCTTCGTAGCCCGCCTCGAACACCTGCCGGCTGTAGTCCATGAAGCGGTCGAACCCCGCCAGATCGCCCGGCGCCATCGCGGAGATTTGCGCGCGCACATAGTCGGGATCGCCGCCGTAATCGAAGCGCGTCCCGTCGGGCCATTGCAGGCGATAAAACGGCTTCACGGGATCCAGGATCACGTGGTCCGCCATCTGTTCACCGGCGAGCTGATAGAGCTCCTCCAGGCAATGCGGCGCCGTGATCACGGTGGGGCCGGCATCGAAGGTGAATCCTTTATCCTGGTAGACGTAGGCGCGGCCGCCGGCGCGATCGCGCGCTTCGAACATGGTGGTCTGAATCCCCGCCGCCTGCAGGCGAATTCCAGCGGCCAGGCCCCCGAAACCGCTGCCGATGATGGCAACGCGGCGCTGGCGGCCGGTCGATGAGGTGACAGCGGCCTTGCTTCGGTCATCCATAGAAATCCTCCAGTCGGTGCATCTCGCTGGTCAGCAGGACCAGCTCTTCTCGATCTCCCACCACCTCTCGCAGCTCGTGCAAGGTCCGTCGCAGATAGGACGATGTTTGACGCCGCCCCGCCAGTCCCACCGCCATCCGCAACTCGGCCGCCAGCGCCCGGGCGCGGCTGTGTTCGGTATCGCCTTCCCCGGTACCACCGCCACCGCCGAGTCCCTCGCCTTTTTGCACCAGCGCGCGGGCGCTCGCCTGCAAATGCGCGAAGGTCGGGTCGTCCAGATCCAGCGCCGCGCGCGCCCAGGGCCAGGTGGGCCGACCGTTGCGCAGATCCTCCAGCGCCTTGGAGTCACCAGCGTCCGCAGGGGGGGCGTTGAGGTTCCCGAAATCGTCGAGCATCTGCAGACCAAGGCCGAGGCGGCGTCCGAACCGGGCCAGCGCCTCCACCCGCGCGGGAGCAGCGGCCGCCGCCAGGGCGCCCAGCCGGGCGGCAAGCTCCATCAATGCACCCGTCTTCAGCATGGTGCTGGTGGCCACCGTCCGATAGACCCAGGGGCGGGGAAGAGCCCCGACGGCAACGGAGAGGTCCAGCGATTGGCCGAGATGACAGCGGTACATCGCATCCGACAGCGCCTGCCGTACCTCGTGGGCCTTGCTCGTCGGTAGCGCGAGCTGGTCCACCAGATCCATGGCCCAGAAGTACATCCAGTTCCCGGTGTTGAGGGCGCGCGGCATGCCGTGAATCACGTGCAGGCTGGGCGCTCCCCGTCGCACGGTGGAGCCGTCTTCGATGTCGTCGACGATGAGGCTGCCCGCGTGGATAACCTCGATCAGCGCCGGCAACTGCGCCGGGATGTCGCCCGCGCCGTCGGCCAGGCGCCAGGCCACCTCGCACATGCGCGCCCGAAAGCGCCGGCTGGGCCGGCAAAGAATATCGCGCGCGACATCGCCAAGCGCCGCGTCCCAGGTGGCCCGCGACAAGGCGCCGCTCTCCGGCGCGACGTCGTTGTCCGGGGCGTGGTCGGGCCAATCGCGCGGGTGAGCCAACGCGTGCAACCGTTCCGGCGACAAGGCGCGGTCCACCATGAATTCCATGGCAGTTTCTGTCCCCTCTCGAGCCTTCGGTCTGAGGTTGCTCATTGCTGGTGTGCTTCCTTTCTTTGTCTCGCCGCCTCGTCCGCGAACGGCCTGCGGGTGAACGGAGCCGCGGCCAGGTGCCTCCAGGCGATTCCGGGGGGCGGCCGACCTACCAGGACGCGCGCCCCATCGGCCCAGGTGCTCTGGCTGGCGTAAAAGCGCGCGATGGTCGGCTCCGGCAACCGGTAAAACCGTTGGAAGGAGGTCCAGCGCGATTCCGGAGGCATGCCCTGGAACATCAGCCGGTTCAGAAGGCGACCGAATCGCCCCTGTGCCTTGATCTGGCGGCGGATGGCGGCCACGCCCGCGCGCGCCTGACGTGCAGTGGCGGCCGCGGCGATCTCCCGCGCCACCCGGACCGCCAGGGGCAATGAGTAACCTGTGACGCAGTGGAAGAACCCGCCGCGATAGCCGACAGCCAGCGCGGAAGTTTCGTCCGCGGGATGGGGAACCGCCGCAAACCAGTCGTCGCTCGGCAGCGGGAGCACACCGGCCTCTCGCCTCACCACCCGGGAGATCCTGGCCCCGGCCTGAGTCGCGAAATCGTGAATTCGCCGCTCGTACTGGGGCCGGTCCAGGGCGGAATTACCGCTGTAGACGGTGTCCTCCAGCAGCACCCGCCGCGGCGCGAAAGGCAGGACATACATGAATCGGTAGCCGTCGTGCTGCGCCACCGTCGCGTCCATGAGCAGCGGTACCGACCACGGGCCGTCGGCCGCGAGCTCAAGTTGCAGCCCCACGAATTTCTGGTACCCCCCGCCAGCCGGTCCGCTCGCCGGCATCACCGGTCGGCCGGGCCCCCTGGCATCCACCACCAGCCTGCCGGTCAACCGCGTGCCGTTCATCAGCAGGACGGATTCGCTCTGCACCTCGGCGACGGCCTCACCGAAACACAGGCGCACCCCGGCGGCCAGCAGGCGGGGCGTGAGCGTCCGCCGGAAGTCGTCGCTGGTTATGGCGGCATATCCCGTGGACAAAGTGCGGGTGAAGGCGGGGAACCGGACTTCGTGGCGTGGCCAGCGGCGCGCCACCAGGTCAGCCACCAATTCGTGCTCGGCTCCGTCGAGATCCGCGTCGTGAAACGACCAGGTGTGATTTCCTCCCAGAGCGTGGCCCTGCTCCACGAGGATCACCCCCTCCCCCCGCCCCGCCTGCGCCAGCGCCAGCGCCACCAGGCCGCCGGCAAGGCCTCCCCCCACGATCACATGTTCAGCATCCAGATGCCTGACCTCCAGACAATCCGCCTTGTCCGCCTTGTCCGCCTTCGCGCTGAGTCCTGTTTGCAAGACGTGTTCTCCTGCTCACCGTCAGGTGAGCCTGTTGCGAAGAACGCGCGCCCCCGTGAAATGGTTACTGGGGGAAGGTGCCTGCCACTACTGCCCGGCGCATGATCCACGTCGCCTGATGCGCTGTTCGCATTTCGCGCAGACGTTGTTACCGTTGGCAGGTTTCGTGCGTACGCGTAGGCACAAGTTGCATGACCATTGACGGATCGAAATCCCCCCGGTGCAACAGCTGGTCTACCGATGGTGGCCGCGGGCCCGCAGGCGTCGGCGCTGGCGCGCGCGCGGGCGACCGCGCTGGCCGAGTTGAAGGCGCATCCCCAGTCGGTGTCGTGGCGCCGGGATGTCGCCGCCACGGTGCTGCTGGTGTTGGCGTCGACGGCAGCGGTGATGGCCGCGGGAGTCTGGCTGTCCATCGTGGAGCTGGATCGTCTGCGCGGCCACCTGCTGACGTTGCTTCTGCTCTTCGCGTTGCAGACCGGGGGGGTGTTCGCGGCCATCGCCCCGGGCAAGACCACCTTGCGCCGCCTGGTCGCCCTTTTTGCTATCGCCACGGCGGTGATCGTGGTGGCCCTGCGCGGACCGGCCACGCCCCCGGGGACGTCGGAGTTCGCCTGCTCCAGCAGTCATCTTGCTGTCGATCTGCTGCCGCTGGGCGTGGTCCTCTATTCCTTGCGCCGATTTTCGGCGACGGTTGGTCGCGCGCTGCTGGCGGGGCTGGCCGCCTCCGTCACCGGCGCGATCGCGGGCGAGCTGAGCTGCGGGCGCGGCTGGTCACACGTGCTGATCCACCACGTGGGGGCCGCCATCGCCATCGCGATCGCCTGCGTGCTACTGGCCCGCATCCGCCCCCCCCAATCCTACGCGCCATAATCGGGCGTGATCACTCGATTGACCGGCGCCGGGTTTCTATCGCCGGAGCTCGGATGAGTGGCTTGGGTGGGCGGGTGATTGCGCGCGCCGGGTTAGCGGGGGTGGGGTTTGGGTTTGGTGATGTCGGGGGGGCGTCCGTAGGAGGGCGCCGCGGTGCCGAGATCGGCGGTTTCGCCTCGCCGCCACTTGACGAGCGCGCGCCGGCCCACGGAATCGGCCGTGGGGCCGGCGACGTCCAGCAGGCTGCCTCGCGCTCCCAGCCCTTCCCTCAGCACCCCCCAGTAGCGCGTGGCGCCGGGACCAGCACAGATGACGGCGAGCTCGTCCGGGGGAAGCTGGCCCCACAGCAGCTCGGGAACCAGGGACCACTCCTCGCTGGCCAGGGTGACGGTCCCCTCGTTGTTGGCCTGGAAAAGTGCGGCGAACACTTGCCCCTTGCCGGCGTCCAGGCACGGCAACAGCCACGCTTTCGCTCGTTCCGATCGCCTCTCCTCCGAGAAGCGGAGGCCATCCTGCATGTCCATGGCCAGCGCCTCCAGTGAGGAAACCAGCACCAGCGGGATCTCGGTGGGCATCGCCAGCCCCTTCGCCACCGCGAATCCCACGCGCAGCCCGGTGAAGCTGCCGGGCCCGGCGCCACAGGCGATGGCACCCAGTCCCGCGATGGACACGCGCGCCCGGTCCGTGGTCTCCACGCACAGACGCAACAGATTCGAGGAATGCCGCTCGGACGCCGCCTCTGCCGCCGCCAGGCGACGGCCGCTGTTCGGGTCGAGCACGGCCACGCGCGCCACGGTCGTGGAGGTCTCGATGGCCAGGATGGGGGCGGTCACCGGCGCCGCCGCGTCGTTCAGCTTGTCGTGGTCTGTCACCGGGGCAGAAGATACCTCACCACGTCGTTGCGCAGGGCGAACAACATCAGCACCGCCACGATCACCAGTCCGATGTAGGAAGCGATTTCTCGCGCCCTCACCGACGGGGGATCGCGCTTGAACAGCTCGATGGTGAAGAAAACCAAGAGCCCTCCGTCGAGGATCGGCACCGGCAAAAAATTCAGAATCGCCAGATTGATGCTGAGCAGCGCCATCAACCACAGGTACTGGTCCACGCCCTGCTCGGCCGCTACCCCCGCGACGTAGCCGATCATGATCGGACCGCCCAGGGTCGTCAGCGGCACCCGCCCGCGAACGATCTGTCCGAAGCCCTGCACCATCGCCGCCATGATCTGCCCGGTGCGCTCGAAGGCGTGGCTAACCGCGTACCCGAACCGGTTCTGAATAGGGACCAGCGCGTCGGTACGCCAGGCCAGCCGGTTGAGGGCCCCGAACACCAGGCGCGGTTCCTCTTGCCGATAGGCGTCCATCTCGGAGCGGATCTCCTGACGGAAATGGGCCTCGCGCCGTCCTGTTCCAGGGGACAGCCAGGCAATCTGGAAGTTCCTCTCCGGACTGGCCGCCAGCCGCTGCCGCAGCAGGTCCCAGCTTTCCAGCAACTGCCCATCGAGCTCGACGATCTGATCGCCACGACGAATGCCGATCAGATCGGCGGGGCTCCCTGGCTCCACCGAGAAGACGAACAGCTCGGCCGACAAGATGCCGGTGTCGTAACGGCGACGTCCCGCCCCGTCGAACACGGGACTGGGGATCACCACCGCCGTTCCCGGTTGCTGGATCTCCACGTGGGCGAAGGGAACCGCCGAATACCCGCCGCGCAGGTAGGTCACGCGCAGGGGCGAGGCACCGCTGCGGTCGATGGCGCGCTGGAACTCCGACCAGGTGGCCACCGGGTTTCCGTTGACGGCGGTGATGAAGTCAAAGGTCTTCAGGCCGGCCTGGGCAGCAGGAGAGCCGGGAGCGATCACACCCACCTCGGGCAAATGGAAGCGCGGCGACACCCCGATCCACCCCACTGACTCGGGAATGCCCAGGGGCCCCGGCCGCTCGATGCGCACCGGCACGACATCGCGCTCCTCCAGGTCGGTGCCCCGCCGGATCTCGAACCGGCGCGTGCGCCCGGGCGCGGCGGCGATGGTGTCTTCCAGTTCTTCCCAGTAGCGGATCCGCTTGCCGTCGATTGCCTCCACGCGATCTCCAGGCAGCAGGCCGGCGGTGGCCGCTGGATAGGTCGGCAACACCGTCCCCAACGTGGGGGGAAGCAGGGTGCGATGCCCGGCGTAATGAACGAAATAGATCAGCAGTGGCAGCACCAGATTGAACGCCGGTCCGGCGATCACAATGGTGTAGCGCTGCCAGAGCGGTTTGGCGACCAGCGCCCGGTGGCGGTCCCGGGGCGCCATCGCCTCCGCGGGGTTCTCCCCCAGCAGACGTACGAAGCCGCCCAGCGGCACCAGGGACAGTCGGTACTCGGTCTCTCCCCAGTTCAGACCGAAGAGGCGGGGACCGAACCCCAGCGAAAACCGGATGACCTTGACGTCGAACAACTTGGCGCACACGAAGTGACCAAGCTCGTGGACGAGAATGAGCGCCCCGAGGAGAACGACCACGGCCGCGGCCCAAACGAAGAGATTCATTCCAGCTCGGATCCGAAAACGCCGCCTTCATACCACCATCGGCTACCCGCCCGCGACGTCCGCCACCGGGGCAGCGGGGCGCAATGCTTTACGCCCCCAGAGCAGACACGGATTCCGCGTTTCCATTGGGTAACCAAAGTGTTTGTTTGTTACCAAATACAGACAAACGATGAAACTTGGCGACCATCATAACATGTAATATTCATAGCTTAACTTGTTCCCTCCCTGGTACGCGGCTTGAAAGTTCACGGGCGGCACGTGACGAAGGCGACCACCCCAGCGGGACCTCCGTCGGGTCCAGGGCGGCCGCCGAAAGCACCACCCCAGCCCGCCTGCCACCAATCGACGACCCCGTGCCGCGCGACGTGATGCAGTCCGACGACGACATAGCCAAGATCCTGATCGTCGATGATCACCGGGAGA
>JBDSME010000500.1:0-3420 GCA_039916065.1 Polyangia bacterium | reverse complement strand
CTGGACAAGGGGATCGAAGCCTTCAAACGCGATCTGTCCAAGGTGCGGACCGGGCGCGCCAACCTGGCCATCCTGGATGGCGTTCGGGTGGACTACTACGGCACGCCCACGCCCCTGAACCAGATCGCGTCGATGAACGTCGCCGATCCGCGGCTCATCACCATCAAGCCCTGGGAACGGTCCTTGATCCCCGAGATCGAGAAGGCCATCCGCAGCGGTCAGCTGGGGCTGAACCCCAACTCGGACGGCGAGTTGGTGCGGCTGCCCATGCCGGCCCTGACCCAGGAGCGGCGTCAGGAACTGGTAAAGGTGGTGAAGAAGATGGCGGAGGAAGGCAAGGTGGCCTTGCGCGCCGCGCGCCGTGACGCCAACGAGATGTTGAAGGGCCTGTTGAAGGACGGCGGCATCACCGAAGACGATGAACGCAATGGTCTGAAGAAGGTCCAGGAGACCACCGATAAAGCAGTGACCAATGTGGAACAGATCCTGTCCAAGAAGGAAAGTGAAATTCTGGAGGTGTGAACCGCCCTGTCACGTCGTAGGACCACAAACGGAACCGCCCCCCTTTCGCTGCCCGTCCCAGCACGGCTCCGGCACGGGCGACGGATGACTTCACAGCAGCATCGAGATCTCTTGAGGAGAATACCCGCCCATGGCCCTGATCTTCCGCGAGGCGCACGCAGCGCCTGAAAAGAAACGTATCAACGAGGAGTACTTCATCCTGGAGAATGACGGCGCCACCGCCGTCAGCACCGCGCGCCTCCAGGTGATCAGCGCCCGGGCGCCCCGCCCAGGTCAGAAGCCCGAGCGCGGGTCCGTGCTGGGCATGATCGATCCCGGGTTCATGTTGCAACCGGGCGAGAAGATCCTGGTGGTCAGCGGTGTCCCCGGAAAGAAGTCACACGGTGAGCCACCCAGCCGCGAAGGGATGCGCACCTACCACCTCTTCCAGCACGCGGGACTGCTGACAGGCGCTGGCACTGTCATCAAGCTGGCCATGAACCAGATCGAGGTGGCGAAGCTGGTGTACGACCCCAACACGGAGAGCGGCGTGGCCGCCAAACCGGCGGCAGTGGCCCAGTCCTGATGCCCAGATTCCAAGTCGACATCCCGCACTCCCTTCCGCCAGACGACGTGAAGAAGCGCCTCAGCGGCGCCACGCACAAGATCGAGTCGGCGTACGGGGCGACCTGTACCTGGAAAAACGATCGGCAGCTCAGCGTGGCGCGCAAGGGATTCGACGCCCTGGTCAGCATCGAGGACAGCCGCCTGCACGTGGATATGAACCTGGGATTCCTGCTGGTCCCCATGGCGGGGGCCATCAAGAACGGCCTGACCAAGGAGTTATCGTCGTTGCTGGGGGCCAATGGCCCCGTCGTCACTTCCTAGCGCGGGCGCGGAGGTGGCGAGGCGAACCCGGGAGACGGCGGCCGCCACTTCTTCCACCGGGCTATGGACCGGCCCGCTGACGACCACCAACGCGCTGGTGGCCGTCGCCGTCCGCGCGGCTCTGGAAAACTCCTGCGCAAAATCCGGGGGAGGATCGCCCAGGCCGGGCAAGTATCCCGTCTGCACACCCACGGCATCGCTGGCCCGCCAGACGGTGGCGGCCGCCGCCAGCGCCGCGCGCCGGTCGGGCGCCGGTGCCATTCCCACCGTGGACAGCACCTGCATCCGCGCGTCGTCCCACACCAGCCCCAACGGCGCGCCACTGTACTCCGCCAGCAGGTTCAGGGACTCCCGCGGCGTGGGTACCGACCAGGGATCGCCCGCGACCTCGATGGCGATCGCGGCATCTCGTCGCTCGGCCATGGGCAGGATTCGGTCCAGCGCGTCCCGACACGCATCGACGATCGCGCCTGAACGGGCCCGCCGTTCCGCGCGCGCCGCTGTCCAGAGGCGGGCCCCCGGTTCATCTTCGTCCAACAACTCGCGGCGCGCGAAGCGCCACGCCACCTGCCGGGGATCCGTGCCCAGCGATATCTCTCCCAGGGTCACGGTGAAATGGCGAACGCCCAGCGGGATCGCCAGGTCCAGGGTGGACGCAAACAACGCCACGGCGGCACGTCGTTCATCGTCATCTTCGAGCGACGCCAGGTGGGGCAGCCGCCTGCCAATCCCCAGGGGCGACTCGGCGAGCAGCGCCGCCATCACGGGCGCGGTCAGCCCCGTGGACAGCGCCGCCGCGATCAGCGGCATCACGTAGCCGCGCGTGCATTCCGCGCCAATGGCCAGGCCATCACAGGCCGCGTCGGCCGCCAGGCGCACCAGCTGCTCCGGGTCACCGCCAGCAGAAACGAAACGCAGTCCAGAGGCACAAAGTATCACCGCCGCTAGGATGAGCCCCGACGCCGCCGATTCAAGTGGCAATGCCAGTAATTACCGGGGGACTTACCCGCGGCGGTCCCCGCCGGCCACGGCTGGCAGGACCGTCGAAAGTGCCATCCGCGGAAGCCGATCCTCACATTGACAGCGATCGCGTCGCTGATATAAACGTTGGCGTTTCTTAACCTTTTCGGTGGAGCTTGCGGCTTGAGGCTCCTCTCGGAGGATGTCCATGCAATGTCGCCTTCGGTCCCGGATCTTCGCCCTCATGGCCAAAAAGGGGCTGATACCGGCCGTCGGGTTGATGGTGGCGCTCGGGTTGATGTTCGCGGCGGTTCCGCGGGCACACGCCCAGCAGCTTCGGCTGGCGCCCATCGATCTGCAGGCGTTCAGGCCGGCCATGGATTCGAAAGGGTACATCACCCTCAATTCCTCGCAGGTGCTGGGGAAGTTCGATTTCTCTTTCGGGCTGGTCACCACCTGGGGAGCGCGGGTCCTTGACCTGAAGAACCCCGCCATCGCTCCGCCCGGCGCTGGGGGCAGCTCCGAGTTCGCCATCCGCCACATCGTCACCCCCTCGCTGCAGGGCGCCGTGGGCCTCACCAACTTCGCGCACTTCGGCGTGGAGCTGGGCCTGGTGATCCCGATGTCGATCCTGTCGGGCCGGTCCTATCCGACGGAGACCAACGGTACCACCCCCGCGAACGACGACACGGACTACAGCATCACCGAGCAGGGCCTGGGCGACATGATCTTGTCCCCGAAGATCCGCTTGATGAACGCCGCCCGGAATAGCCTGGGTGTGGCGATCATCCCCAGCATGGTTCTACCCACCGGGGACAAGCACAAGTTCCTGGGCGAGGGTCAGTTCATCTTCCAGCCCTCGGCCGTGATCGATGGCGAATTCGGTTACCTGGGGCGATTCCGCGTGGCCATCAACGCGGGAATGCGGTTGCGCGGCACCGAGTCGGTGTTCATCGATGACGGCACCGTGCACACCGCGCCGCGCACCTTCGGCGGCGCGGCCGGCGTGTCCACGAACACCCAGTACGGGGTGCGGGTGAAGAACGAAGCCCTGGGCGGCGTGGGCCTCTC
>JBDSME010000499.1:0-5475 GCA_039916065.1 Polyangia bacterium | reverse complement strand
GTCAGGCTGTTCATGGCGCCCTTGGCGGCGACATAGCCGCTGGTCCCCCCCTGCCCGGTGAGCGCGCACTTGGAGCCGATGTTGATGATGGTGCCCTGGGTCGCGATAAGTGCGTCGAGCGTGGCCTGCACCAGTACGAAGCAATGAATGAGATTCTTTTCCAGCGAAAAGCGAAAATCCGCCACCGCGCTGCGCAGACCAACGCCATCGTTGACGCCGGCGTTGTTCACCACGCAATCGATGCGGCCATGCTTCTCGAGCACCGCGGTCACCGTGGCGCGTACCAAGGCTTCATCCGTCATTTCGCAGGCGAAACTGTCGGCGCGCCGCCCCTGGGCGGTAAGCTCGGCGGCCAGAGCGGCGGCCTCGACGGGATTTCGGCCGAGGATGCAGGCGATGGCCCCCTCCGCGGCAAAGCTCCGGACGATGGCTTCTCCGATCCCCTTGGCTCCGCCGCTGACGAGGATGACCTTGTTTTCCAGGCCCAAGTTCATGGTAAGACGCAGCGACGCTACCACATCGATGGATGGATGGACGGGCGGTGGAAGACGGGCCCAAGGAAGTCGCTTGGCGTTTCTCACTTTTGAACATTCGCACGCGGCGTCGATTGAAAACGGGGTGCAATCGCGCGAACCTACGCACGCGATGCGATCACGAACTGCGTTCCTCCTTGTTCATCCGTCGGCGGCTCCATGGCGCAAGTGATCCTGACGGATGTCGACAAGGTCTACGACGGCAACGTCAAGGTCGTGGACCGTTTCAACCTGGACATCCGCGATGGCGAATTCATCGTGCTGGTCGGGCCGTCCGGCTGCGGGAAGTCGACGACCCTGCGCATGATCGCCGGGCTCGAGGACATCACGGGGGGGACCATTCGCATCGGCGACCGGGTCGTCAACAATGTGCCGCCGAAGGATCGCGACATCGCCATGGTCTTCCAGAGCTACGCCCTCTATCCCCACATGACGGTGCTGGAGAACATGTCTTTCGGGCTCAAGCTGCGAAAGGTACCCCGCAAGGAGATAGACGAGCGGGTGAGCCGGGCTGCCGGTATCCTCGGGATTCAATCGCTCCTCGATCGCAAGCCCAAGGCGCTGTCCGGTGGGCAGCGGCAGCGCGTCGCGCTCGGGCGCGCCATCGTGCGCGACCCCGCGTGCTTTCTATTCGACGAACCGCTGTCCAATCTGGACGCGAAGCTGCGGGTCGACATGCGCGCCGAGATCAAGCGCCTGCACGTGCGCCTGGGCAGCACCACCGTGTACGTGACCCACGATCAGGAAGAGGCGATGACGCTGGGTGATCGCGTGGTGGTCATGAAGGACGGGGTCATTCAACAGACGGCCACGGCGCTCGAGATCTACCACCTGCCCATCAACCGGTTCGTGGCCGGCTTCCTGGGCAGCCCGCAGATGAACTTCCTGCACGGCCGGTTGGTCGGGGAGGAGGGAGAGCTGTTCTTCGACGAGGGCAGTGGTCGCCTGCCGGTGCCCGCCTGGGCCAGGGCCCAGTTGGCGGGAGTGGCGGGGGTGGCGGGCGGCGAGGTCGTTTTGGGAATTCGCCCCGAAGCCCTCGGCCAGCGGGACGTCAACGGGACCGGTGGTCCCAGAGATACGGGTGGTGCAGGCGCGCGTCCCGGACCGAGCGCGTTGACCATGCAGGTGAGCTTGATCCAGCCGCTCGGGGATCGCCTGAACGTGTACCTGTCGACGCCGAATCACGACAGCATCATCGCCCAGGTACCGGCGGACGCGCCCGCCGGCGCCCGTCTTCGCACCGGGGCCTCGGTCCCCGTCTACTTCGACATGACGCGCGCGCATTTTTTCGCGCCTGGTGAGGCGGGCGCGGCCCTGGCGTTGAACAGAGAGCGGTGGGTCGCCTCGCAAGACGTGGGCGTGGTCGCGTGAGCACGCGGCGCACCTGCCTGATCATTTGCGCCGCCACTCTTCTGGGAATGGGTGTGCTCGCCATCAAGGCCGCGCCCGTGCTGGCCGGTGATGAACCCGGTCGCCCCGTCCGCGTCACCTACTGGGATAAGTGGGGTGGCGCCGAGAAGAACGCCATGCAGGCGGTCGTCGACGATTTCAACTCCTCGCAAGGTCGCATCTTCGTCGAGTTCATGTCGATCTCCGACATCGTCCAGAAGACCTTGCTGGCGACGGCAGGCGGCATCCCTCCCGACCTTGCCGGCATCTGGGCGGCGAACCTGGTCGAGTTCGCCGACAAGGGCGCGCTGCAGCCGCTCGACGAACTGGCGCGCGGGACCATCGTGAACCGCGACCGCTACCTGCCTGTCTACTGGAACATGGGCGTCTACAAGGACCGCCTGTGGGGCGTGCCCTCCACGCCAGCGACGACGGGCCTGTACTGGAACAAGAGTCTGTTCCGCGCCGCCGGGCTCGATCCCGAGCGCCCGCCGCGTACCATTGCCGAGCTCGACGAATACGCGCAAAAGCTCACCAAGGTTGAGAACGGCCACATCGCGCAGATCGGCTTCATGCCGGCTGAGCCCCGCTGGTGGCCGTTTTTCTGGGTGAACTTTTTCGGAGGTCGCCTCTGGGACGGCGAGGGGCGCATCACCCTCGACGATCCCGGCAACGTGCGGGCGTTCGAGTGGATCCAGAGTTACCCCAAGCGCTACGGCGTGGCCGCGCTGCAAGATCTCTCATCGGGCTTCGGAGACTTCGCCTCCCCTCAGGATCCCTTCCTCAGCGGCAAGCTGGCCATGATCTTCCAGGGGGTGTGGCTCGCCAACTACATCCACCAGCTGGCGCCGGGGCTCGACTTCGGCGCCGCACCGTTCCCCGCGCTGCACGCGGGAGGCCCGCCCGTGACCTACGTCGACTCCGACATGGTGGTGATCCCGCGCGGCGCGAAACACGTGGCCGAAGCCTTTGAGTTCCTCACCTTCCTGTCGCGGCAGAGTTCTCTCGAGAAGTTGAACCTGGGACAGCAAAAGAATTCGCCCCTGCGCGAGGTCAGCGATGCCTTCTTCGCCAACCACAAGCATCCCTACATCCACCTGTTCCAGGATCTCGCCTCAAGCCCGGGCGGCGTCGGACAGCCGAAGATGAGCCTGTGGTGGGAATATCGGCGAGAGATCGAGACGGTGTTCCAGCGGGTGTGGCTCATGCAAGCAACGCCCCAGGAGGCGCTTGCGCACGGAAACGCCCGCATGCAGAAGGCCTGGGATCAGGCGCGGGCGCGCCAGGGCCTGCCCGTCTGGCGGTGGTTGTCGGTGGTGCCATTCTTGCTCATGGGGCTGACCGTGGTGGGCCTGGTGGCGCTGGTGGCGGTGCGGCGCGTGCGGGCGCGCCGCAGGATAGCCGCGGCCGGCGCCGGCGGGGGCGCCACCTCGGTGCGTTCAAATCTGTCCGTGCTCCGGGGGCTGCTCTTTTTTTCCCCCTGGGGCATTGGGCTGGCCGCCTTCCTGGCCTATCCGGTGATGGCCTCCCTGGTCTACAGCTTCTGCGACTACTCGGTGTTGACCCCACCGCGCTGGGTCGGTCTGGCCAACTTCGTGGATCTGTTCACGGACGAGGTGTTCTGGATCGCGCTGAAGAACACTTTGCTCTACGTGGTGCTGGCGCTGCCCCTGGGGCTGGTATTTTCGTTCTTCGCGGCGCTGATGCTCGACGCGGGGACCCGGGCGTCGGGGATCTATCGGACACTGGTGTTCCTGCCCTCGCTGACGCCCATCGTTGCCAGCGCCATAACCTGGATGTGGATCTTCAATTCACAGGCCGGCGTCCTCAATCACATGCTGGGCAAGCTGACCTTCGGCCTGCTCGGGCCCGTCCCCTGGCTGGCCGATCCGCACACGGCGCTGCCGTCGCTGGTGCTGATGAGTTTCTGGTCCGTCGGTCAAGTGGTCATCATCTTGCTGGCCGCCATGCAAGACGTTCCCACGGCGCTTTATGAGGCCGCCGACCTCGACGGCGCCGGGTGGTGGCGCAAGGTGTGGCACATCACCGTCCCGCTCACCTCGCCAGTCATCTTCTTCAACACCATCATCGGCATCATCGGGGGCCTGCAGCTGTTCATCCAGCCTTACATGATGACCGAAGGAGGTCCCGCCCGGGCAACGCTGACCTACACGATGCGGCTGTACCAGAACGCCTTCACCTTTCTGCGTATGGGCTATGCGTCGGCCATGGCCTGGATCCTCTTTCTCGTCATCCTCGGCCTGACAGCGGCCGCCATTCGCGTCAGCCGCAGCCGCGTTCACTACACCTGAGGGGACTCATGAGCAGCGCCGGTTCCCCCTTCAGCAGTGTCTTTCGCCGCCGCCCCTGGACGCGCGGGCTGGTGCATGTCGCGCTGATCCTCATGTCGCTGGTGTTCGTGTTTCCGCTGCTGTGGATGCTCTCCACGTCCCTCAAGTCGATCGACGAGGTCATGCTCGTTCCGCCGCGCTGGTTGCCCCAGACTTTCCAGTGGCGCAACTACATCGAGGCGCTCAACTACATTCCGTTCTGGACCTACACCAAGAATACCCTCATCGCCTGCACGCTGGCGGCGGTGGGCACCACCCTGTCGAGTGCGCTCGTCGCCTACAGCTTCACCCGGCTGGAATGGCCGGGGCGCAACCTCCTGTTCGGGCTGACGCTGGCCACGATGATGATTCCGTTCCCCGTGGTGATGATCCCGCTGCACGGCGTGTGGAAGGCGCTGGGATGGACGGGCACGCTGCGCCCGCTGTGGGTGCCCGCGGCCTTCGGAACGGCGTTCAACATCTTCTTGTTGCGGCAGTTCTTCCAGCGTATTCCGCGCAGCCTCCCCGAAGCCATGATGCTCGACGGCGCCTCCGAGTTTCAGATCTTCATCCGCATCTATCTGCCGCTGTCCAAGGCCGCCCTGGCGGTGGTGGCCTTTTTCCAGTTCACGTACACCTGGAACGACTTTCTGGCGCCGCTTCTGTTTCTCACCGATCAGCAGACGTTCACCTTGCCTCTGGGCCTTGATTTTTACCGAAGTCGCCTGGGAGGGACGCAGTGGCACTACCTGATGGCGGCGTCATTCCTGACCACGGCTCCGCTGGTCGTGCTGTTCTTCCTTCTCCAAAAGTGGTTTCTGCGCGGGCTCAGTTTCATGAAAAATGTCGACTGAGGGTGACGCTCCGGCGCCTCCGGGCGGCCCTCCGTCTGGGGTCGGGCCCTTCGTGCTCTGGTACGACCGGCCCGCGGCGGATTGGGCGCAAGCGCTGCCGGTGGGAAATGGCCGGCTGGGCGCGATGGTGTTCGGCGGCGTGGCCGAAGAGCGCATCCAGCTCAACGAGCAATCGATCTGGTCAGGCGCGCCGCAGGACGCCGACAACCCGGTCGGTCGCGCCACCCTGCCCGAGATTCGCCGGCTCTTGCTGGCACGTCAGTACGAGGAGGCCCAGCGGCTCACCTTCGAGACAATGGTCTGCCGGGGCGCGGGCTCAGGCTTTGGCGAGGGGGCGCCCCTCCCGTACGGTTCGTATCAAACGCTCGG
>JBDSME010000498.1:0-4114 GCA_039916065.1 Polyangia bacterium | reverse complement strand
ACGGACTGGAGATAGCCCGGCGCAGTGGCGACGCCGCCACGGTGACACGGTTGCTTGGGATGATGGATCGCCAGCTGACGCACATGGTTCGATTGGTCGACGACCTGCTCGACGTGAGCCGGATCAGTCGAGGAAAATTGGACCTTCAAAGGGGCCCGACCGATCTCGCGAAGGTCATCGACAGCGCCGTCGAGACCGCGCGACCTCTCATCACGGCGCACGCGCACGAATTGGTCCTTCATCTGCCTGCGGTGCCGATCACGATCAACGGCGACTTCACGCGGCTCGTCCAGGTGTTCGCGAACCTCTTGAACAATGCGGCCAAGTACACGCCGCGCGGCGGTCGAATCGACATCACGGTCGACCGCCAAGGCGCTGACGCGGTCATCCGGGTTCGGGACAATGGCGTGGGGATACCCGCCGACATGGCGCCGACCGTCTTCGACACCTTCACGCAAGGCAAGCGATCGATCGAGCGCGCGGGGGGAGGATTGGGTATCGGTCTTACGCTGGTACGTCGGCTGGTCGAGATGCATGGTGGCGGCGTCACGATTGAGAGCCCTCCCGCGGGAAGAGATTCGTCGGACTCGCGGGGACCCGGCAGCGAGCTCATCGTGCGCTTGCCTGCTGTCTTCGACACAGTGGCTGCTTCCCCTGATAGCGGGGCTGCCTCAGCTCCAGAGCGTTCTCAGCGGGGCCTCCGGGTGCTGGTCGCTGACGACAACATCGACGCCCTCGACTCGCTGACGATGTTGTTGCAGGACATGGGGCACGACGTCAGGTCCGCTCGGGACGGGGAAGAGGCACTGGAAGGGGCCACGGCTTTCCGGCCTCACGTCGCGGTGCTCGATATTGGCATGCCCAAGCTGGACGGAAATGACGTCGCCCGGCGGATTCGCGGGGAGGCATGGGGGAAGGACATCGTGTTGATTGCGCTCACCGGGTGGGGCCAGTCCGCCGACCGACTGCGGTCGAAAGATGCGGGCTTCGATCACCACCTGGTAAAGCCGCTGCAGATCGACCTGCTCGAGGAGCTGCTCGCCGAACGAACTTAGTCGTGGCAGTAGGTGACCTTGGCGCATCCCCAATTTCCGATGGCGATGCCTGCGCCGTCGGGTGAAACGGCGATGGCGATCGGACCGAACATTCCCGTCACCATGCCGCGCTGGGCGTGGGTCATCGTGTCCCAGACGCCGATCTGCCCGGCGGTTCGGTAGCCCCAGATCGCCGCCGCAACGTGACGGCCGCTGGGGGTGAACGCCACCGAGTTGACGTCCCAGAACGGGGTGGCAACAAGCGGATTACCGATCTTGGTCAACATGGTCTTGTTGGCGGCGTTGAACAGCCAAAACGCGCCGTCGGCGCCGCCCGTGGCCAGCATCTGGCCATCTGGGGAGAAACTGAGGGCGGCCGTGGTCATGTTGTCGGTGCTGGTGGTGACCTCGAAGCTGCGCACCATCGAGTTGTCCACGTTCGCATCGAATAGAGCAACCTGACGGTTGTTCATGCCCACGGCAACCCACAGGGCGGCGCCAGCCGCTTGCGATACGGCCAGTGACCGCGGCTCTGCGGGCATCGCGCGCGCCGTCAGCAGTGACTTGCCGGCCACGGACCAGATACGCACGCCGTCGTCCGCGATGCTGAACAGCTTGGACGAATCGGGCGAGAACTGCACGCCCACCACGCGGTCGGTGTGTCCGGGCAGATCCGCGAAGACAGTCCAGTTGGCGGCGTCGAAGATGCGCATGTCGCCGGTGTCGTTGCCCGCCGCCAGGTACTTGCCGTCCGGAGAAAAGGCCAGGCGGATGTGATTGGGGACGGTCCCCTTCGTCGCGAGAACGCGACCGTCGGCCACCAAGGCTTTCCCCTCGACGCGCCAGAACTTGATGCGGTTGTCCTGGCCCCCCGACAACAGGAGCTTGCCGTCCGGGGAGAAGGCCACTGACCACAGAGCCCAGTTGCCGTCTCCGGTGGTGAGGTTGCACGCCAGCACGCCATGGTCGTAGTCCATGCATCGAGACAACGAGGCAGGATCGACGACCGCAGGCGGTCCTTCCGGGGAGGCATCGGGCGGACCACCACCATCGACCGGAGAACCGCCGCCCGTACCCATCATCGCGCCGCCAGTGGTTGTACCACCACCTCCCGAGTCGGGGCGACCGCCTGTGGCTGTGATCCCACCGCTGGCGGTACCGCCGCCTGGCGCGCCGCCACCGCTGCCTCCTGTTTCGGCGGTTCCACCGGTTCCAACCGCGCCGCCGGCCGCCCCCCCGCTGCCGGTGGCGCCACCACTCCCCCCCGTCCCGCCATCATTGTGACCTGACCCGCAGCCTGTCGCGGGCTTCAGTTTCAGCGAAACGGTGACGGTGTTGCCTGCACTAGGAATGGACACCGAATCCTCGGTGGCCCTGAAACAAGGCGTTCCTTGCACGCCGACCTCGGCGGTCACCGACGTCGGACCGGTTACAGCCGAGTCCACCCAATAACCGAGTCGCACGGGATCGTTTGTCTTCACTCCCTCATCGACCTTGTACGTTTTTGGGAGGTTATTGATCGTGATGGAGACCTGTAGCGGTCCCTTGATGTCCTGCTCCGCTGTCACCGCGGCGATGACCAGCGGCTTGCTGGCGCTGCAGCCCGCCGCGGAACATGCCAGCAAAACCGCCAGGGGCAGGACGGCAATTCGCCACTGACTCACCCAGGAGATCACGGTGCTTGTCATGGAACCTGTCATGCGAGGCATCCTTGGCGCATTGCCGATCATCATTGGCATGGCATTTTCTCACAGGGATCACTGCGCGTTAGCAGAAAAACGGTCGCTCCCGTTCCGGCGGCGACGACGCCGACCGCCGTCCAGAACCACCACTTCTTGTAGACGGGCACCCCGTCGCCACCGGCGGATGCCGGGGATGGTGGGGCCCCGGGAACATCGCTGACCACATTGATCACGGGGCTCTCCTGGGTGGGCGGGACCAGGTCGGGCACCGCCGTCGTGGTGCCGGAATTTTGCGCCGCCGCCAAGCGCGCCGCGCGCTCTCGATCCTTGTCGCGCTCTTGCTCCTGCTGCTGGCGCTGTTGCTCGGTCAAGGCCTGCATCTCTTTGATGTAGCCTTCGATCTCGGCGCGCTCCTCGGCCGGAATGTTCCTTCCCTTGGCCAGGTAGTCGCGGAACACGTCAATGGCCTTTTGAGGCTCGCGCATCTTCTGATGACAGCGGCCGATGTTGCGCAGGTACACAGGGTGCAACGTCTGCGCATAGAGCTTGGCGAAACGGTTCAACGCCTCGTCGTAACGGCCCGCGGCGAACGCCTCGCGGGCCTGAATCTCCAGGGCGTGATCCGGCGCCTCGGCGGCCCAGACGACGCCGCACTGGCCGCGGGTCCAGCCGTCGGTCCACCCGCCAACGGCAAGGCAGAATGTCAGGAAGATCACAAGCCAGCGCGCGGAAACCATCGCTACCACAGTACGGGTTGCGCACCTGTCGGTCAAAGGGTCAACGGCGACAGACCAGCTCGCGCCAGGATTATCAGCTCGGCTTCTTCGGTGCTCCCCGCGTGAGCGCTAAGGACAGCGCGCTGCTATCGGTGGGTAGTCTCGCCACCAGGGCTTGGTCGCCGTGGCGCTTGGTGCCGTCGGCTCGACCGCCTCACCGAGGCGAGGGGTAAGCAAAGGGACGCGGCGCTCTGCTGCTACCTTCACCAACGTCTCCGCCGGCTCCGACCAGGAGTGATAGGCGAGAACAAACGTTCCCCAATGGATCGGCATCAGCACCTTGGCCTCAAGTCGGGAGAAGGTGTTCAGCGCGCCGACTGGACCGAGGTGGATGTCACCCCACGCTTCGTTCCACTGTCCTATCTCGAGGAGGGCGAGATCGAACGGTCCGAAGCGACGGGAAACTTCTACCGCCGATTCGGTAGGGCCCGTGTCGCCACTGAAGAAGACGCGATGGTGGGGACCGATGATTGACCAAGACGTCCAGAGGGCGCGGGTCCGGCCGGGCAAGCGACCGCCGAAATGGCGCGCCGGCGTGGCGACCAGGCGAACGTCATTCGCCAGACGTGCCTCCTGCCACCAGTCGTGCTCCGCGATCTGCGCGGCGGGGACCTTCCAAGCA
>JBDSME010000497.1:0-4328 GCA_039916065.1 Polyangia bacterium | reverse complement strand
CCGCCAGTCACCCGCCAGCCAGCACAGATCTTCCTCACCATCGGGCCACAACGCCTCGACATCTTCCGGTGGTCGCGGTGCTGGTCCCGGAGCGATCCAGCCCGCGGGCCGCCGCGTTCCTCGCACCAGACCACCGCGCGGGGAGATCACGTCCTCCACGCGCAATAGATCGGCCCGTCGGGCGGTGACCGCCGGTCCGTTGGTTCCCCTGGCGGGCGCGCCGGAGGCGCGAGGTGGCGGGGGTGGGTGGTTCGTCCGCGTATGCAGCCCGGCCGAGTGAAACTCGGAGGGGCTGCGACCATCCGCGGCTGGCGCCACGCTTCGCGTCGCCGTCGCCTTTGCTTCGTTGTCGATCACCCGGGCCGTGCGCCTGACCGCTTTCCAGATCCCTTGCGTCCGGCCTTGAACCGCTCCGCGTAGGCCGCTTCATCGAACCCGACCAGCACCGCTTCGCCCGCGTCGACCAGGGGCCGCTTGATCAACTTGCCATCGGCAGCGAGCGCCGCCAGCGCTTCCCCCTCCGACATGGTCTTCAGCCGTTCCTTGAAACCGCCGGCCCGATAGCTTTCCCCCGAAGTGTTGAAGAAGCGGGCGATGGGCAATCCTGAGCGGCGCAGCAGGTCGCGCAGGGTCTTCGCCGCCGGCGGCGCCACCACGATGTCGCGAACGTCGGCGGCGACGTCGTGCTCCTGCAGCCACTTCAGTGCCTTGCGACAGGTGCTGCATTTTGGGTACTGCCAAACGGTGACGGCGGTCGCCATGGGTTGATCTTCTTTCTCCTTGCGATTTCGATCCGCGCCCTGCTCAGCCGGCCACGGGCAGCCGTGGCTTGCCATCGCCCATCATGCCGGCGAAGAAGTCATTGCCTTTGTCGTCGACCACGATGAACGCGGGAAAATCGACCACGTCGATCTTCCACACCGCCTCCATGCCCAGCTCGGGATATTCCAGGACCTCGACCTTCTTGATGCAGTCCTTGGCCAGGCGAGCGGCCGGGCCGCCGATCGACCCCAGGTAGAACCCGCCGTGTTTCTTGCACGCCGCCGTGACGGCGGCCGAACGATTTCCCTTGGCCAGCATCACCATGCTGCCGCCATGCGACTGGAACAGGTCCACGTAGGCGTCCATCCTGCCGGCGGTGGTGGGGCCGAACGATCCGGAGGCATACCCCGCCGGTGTCTTGGCTGGCCCCGCGTAATAGACCATGTGATCGCGCAGCCAGGCGGGCATCCCCTCGCCCCGGTCCAGGCGTTCCTTTAGCTTGGCGTGGGCGATGTCGCGCGCCACCACCAGCGGCCCGCTCAGGGACAGCCGGGTGCGGATGGGGTATCGGGACAAGGTGGCGCGGATCTCCGCCATGGGTCGTGACAGGTCGATGGAGATCACCTCGCCCGCGAGATCTTCGTGGGAGGGATGAGGCAAATACTTCGCTGGGTCACGTTCCAGCTCTTCCAGGAACACGCCGTCCTTGGTGATCTTTCCCAGGACCTGGCGATCGGCGGAGCAAGACACGGCGATCCCGACGGGGCAGGAGGCGCCGTGGCGCGGCAACCGGATCACCCGAACGTCGTGACAGAAGTATTTTCCGCCGAACTGCGCGCCGATGCCTGTCTTCTGAGCGAGCGCGAGTACATCCGCCTCCAACTGGCGGTCGCGCAGCGCCCGGCCCAGCTTGTTGCCCTCGCTGGGCAGTCCGTCCAGGTAGCGCGCGGACGCCAGCTTGGCCACCTTCAGGGTGTGTTCCGCGGAGGTGCCACCGATGACGATGGCCAGGTGATAGGGCGGACAGGCCGCCGTCCCCAGCGACCGCAGCTTCGCCTCCAGGAACGTCATCAGGCTGTCGGGGTTCAGCAGGGCCTTGGTCTCCTGAAACAAGTAACTCTTGTTGGCGGACCCTCCCCCCTTGGCCATGAACAAGAACTTGTAGGCGTCGCCGTCGGTGGCGTAGAGCTCGATCTGCGCGGGCAGATTGGTCCCGGTGTTGACCTCGCGATAGGTGTCGAGGGGAGCGAGCTGCGAATAGCGCAAGTTGGAGGTGGCGTAGGTGTTGAAGACGCCGCGCGCGATGGCAGCTTCGTCGCCGCCTCCGGTGAACACGAACTGTCCCTTCTTGCCCATGATGATGGCGGTGCCGGTGTCCTGGCACGACGGCAACACCCCACCAGCGGCGATGTTGGCGTTCTTCAACAACTCCAGCGCCACGAAGCGATCGTTGGGCGACGCCTCGGGATCATCCAGGATGTGGGCGAGCTGAGCGAGGTGGCCGGGACGCAGCAGGTGCGCGATGTCGCGCATGGCCTCGCTGGTCAGCAACGTCAACGCCGCCGGCTCCACGGCCAGGAAGGTCTGGCCAGCGGCCTGGAAGGTCGAGACGCCCTCCTTCGACACCAGACGGTAGCTGGTCTCGTCGGCGCCGAGCGGCAGCATTTCTTGAAATTCGAATTCCATGGCGCGGACTATATAGCGCACGCCGCCGCCGGTCGTTGACCGAGCTGCCGCGCCGGGACATCCACCGACGGACAACAGTCGGCGCGGGGACCGCTACTCGCGAGCAGCCACGGGCGCCCGCGTCGCATCGGACGGCGCAGAGGCGTCGATGCGCATGGGAGGGGCGGGCGGGAGGTACCCCTTGGGTCTCGGCGCCCGGGATCTCATGATGGCCGGGCCCAGGTGCTGCCAGAAACCTCGGCCCACGGCCCGCGCCAGCACCGGCGAAGGCGCCGAGGCCGTCCAGCGTCCCACCACTGACCCGCTGACGCCGTTCCACACCAGGAAGGTGATTCGCTGCGCGGTCCCCCGCTCTTCCATGTCCGCCGTGACGAAGGCAGCCAGGGTGTGATCGCGCGCCAGGATGGGATACTGGCCGGTGCCGTCATACCGCGGCAGGCTGGTCATGGGGCGGAACCCCCGTGAACGCACGATGCGCACCACCACAGACCTGAGCTCATTCGCGTTCGCGTCGGGACCGTCGAATGGTTGTACCGCCACACTGGCACCGACGCCCCTCAAACAAGGACCAGGCACGTGAGCGGTTCGAACACCTGCCTGTCCCCCGCGCGCCATCGCCCGGTGAGGAGCGCCCCAGAGCACCAGCGTCGCGACCACTGCCAACACTACGGACCCCGGCATGGCGCCAATGGTTGCGCGAAACCGGGATGGGTGCCAGCTTTTTGTCGGTCCACACATCGTTGCGTCGTCCTCCTGCGATTGGGATGCGGATGCGACCCTGATTCCCGTTGACTCTTGGCCCGGCGTCTCGGCACGACGCGGCGACTGCATACCTCAGACGTGCAAGTTACCGCGAACGGGAAAACTGGAAACGCCCCCGAAATTCGCCGCGGGCCATACTGCCCGAAGGAGGTCACTGGTAACAGCCGCATGTCCATCGGTCGAGAAGACGCCACGCGAATTCTTCGCTTTTGCCTGGCTGGTGTGGGTTGGGGGTCCGCCCTGCACGAGGAGGATCAGTGTGTGGTCAAGGTGGCCTTGTCAGGTGTTCAGGGTATGGAGGTGCGGCGGTTTGAAGGGAACACCTTCGAGGCGGCGTTGCGCCAGGCCGCGGCAGCCGGCGTGGTGAAAGCGGTCAGCCTCGAAAAACAGATCTCGTTCATGGCCCGGTCGCTGCCCGCTCGGCCCGCCGCGCTGACAGAAGATGGGCCGGCCTCGCGACTCGGCGATCGGGCGGAGGCCCAGGCTCTCTTTCCGCGGATGACGGTTGCCATCAGCGCGCTGGTGCACGAAACCCAGCGGGAACGCGGGACCTCGTCCCTGTATCTGTCGTCGGGCGGGCGTCGCTTCGCCGACCAGTTGCACGGCCAGTGGGTCAGCACGGACGCCCGTCGCGCCGAGCTGATGCTTTTTCGCCGTCAGAATGCCGCTTCGTTGCCGCCGTCGTTGACCAGCCAACTGGAACAGGCCGAGGACATGGTGAGCGAGCTCTGCAGCGGTCGACCGCGTATCAAGGCGCTGCAGGTGATGCCCGGCGAGATCATTGACCGCTACTCCAACGCCAACGGTCGGCTGCTCTCGGTCATCGATGCGCTTGCGCAGACGGGGGTGGACACCGTAGGCCGCCTCACCGCGCTTGCCTGGATGGCCCTCCTGTACGCGAAGGAAAAGACCGGCATAGAACGCGCCCAGCTGGCCAGCGCGTTCACCTGGGACCACTATGCGGATGGGCAGCATGCCACGGTGTCGGCGCTGATCGCCGCTTCGGACAGCTACCTGCACATCTTCGCGGCGGCGGCGCCGCGCACCGCCTCCGAGCTGTTGAGGAAGCAGCTCGACTCCGATGTCACCAGCGCGGTCACCGAGATGGAGAAGGTGGC
>JBDSME010000496.1:0-4862 GCA_039916065.1 Polyangia bacterium | reverse complement strand
TGTAGGGGTGGCGCCCGAACAAAGCGCCCCGAAAAAGGCGGAGCGCGATCTCGGTGGGGTCATCGTTGCGCGCGCGGACAGCGTCCAGCAGCACCCGGCGCTCACGTTCGATATCCTCGTCGGAGAGACGCGGGTTGCGCAGGCAATCAACCATCAACTCCAGCCCGCGCTCCCACCGCGACGCCAGAAAATCACCCCGGACGGTCAGGCTGTCTATACCGGCGGCACCGTCGATGGTTCCGGCGACCTCCGCGAGTTCGTTGGCCAGCACATCGGCCGGACGGGTCTTGGTCGCGCGTGCGAACAAGCGGGCCATGAGCGACGACGCGCCCGCCAGACGAGCGTCCTGAACCCGAGCCCCCCCCGGCCAGGCGGCCCGCACCGAGAGCTGCGGCGCCGTGTCGTCGCGCAGAACCAGCAACCGGACACCGGAAGGCAGCAGATACTCCATCACGTCGCGCCCGGACGCGGCCACGGCCGTGGTCGAGACCATGGGACCGGATTCGGGGGCGGTGGGCGCGCTCGCGACGGCGCGCAGGCGGGGCAACAGGCTCGCGGCGCGATCGTCATTCTGCGGGTCGCGCGCTGTGGGCAACACCACCGTCACGGACAGGTTCGTCAAAACGAAGGTGCGCGCGGCCACCTTGCGCAGGTCGCCCGGGTCCACCTTGCGCAACCTGTCGAGGTAAGTAGCCTCGAAAGTGGGGTCACCGGCGACGGCCATGGACATGCCCAGCTTGCGCGCATATCCGCCGATGGTGGCCTTGTCCATGGCGCCGTCGCCCTCTACGAGGGTGCGCGCCCGGGCGAGCTCGTCGGCGCTGACCTGTTCGCGGGTGAACCGCAGGATCTCGTCGCGGATGGCGTGGGCGGCCTCATCGGCGCGACCGGGACCGAGGGTGGCGGTGGTGATGAGCAGGCCGCCCTGGTGAGCGTTGAACAAGAAGGCGCGAGGATTCGTCACGAGCTGCCGGTTGCGGACCACTTCCACGTCCAGGCGTCCACCGCGCCGGGGACCGAGCAAGGCGGCCAGGAGTTCCAGCGCCGGGATCTCCGCGGCCTTCATGCCGGGGATACGAAACGCGACGGCGACCTCGGGCGTTGGAACTTGCGCGGTGAAGACGGCCACCTGGGGAGCCGTCTGCGTTGAATTGCCTGGATCTGATGCTGTACCCGAAGAGGTCCAGGCCCCTTTTCGCGACTGCCAACCGCCGAAGGCGGCCAGCACCAGGGCGCGGGTGGTGGCGGCGTCGAAATCGCCGACGATCACCAGCGTGATGTTGTCGGGCGCATAGAAGGTTTCCCAGAACGCCTGGATCTGAGTGACGCCGAGCGAGCCCAGCGATGCGTCGGTGCCCATCAGAGACCGCCCGTAGGGGTGACCTGGAAAAGCGGTGGTCAGCGCCGCCTGCGCCGCCACGCGCCCGGGAACCTGAGACGCCTGTCGGAGGTCATCGCGCGCAGCACGACGCGCGGCCTCGATATCCGGCGGCGCCAGAGACGGCTGGCTCAGCAGCGCGGCGAGGGCCCGGACGCCGACATCGATGAAGGGGGCAGCCAACACGCCCGCGACCACCGTGTCGTCAACGGTGGTCCACGCGCCGACGCGTGCGCCCACGGCGGCCAGGTCGCGGGTCGCCTGGGTGGCGCTGGCGGCGGGCGCGCCGGCGGATTGCAACAGCAGGTGCTGGAACAGGTGAGCCAGCCCTTCCTGCCCCACGGGATCGTTGCTGGCACCAGCGGCGATCCACGCCTGCAAGGCCACCACGGGCGCGGCGTGGTTTTCCTCCAGAACCACGCGCAACCCATTGGGCAAACGGTACGTGACGCGCGTCCCCAGGCCGCTGGGGGGTGCTGCCTCGCCGACGGCGGCGGTGGTCCCCGCCCTGGACGGTCCGCTCCGGCCCGGGAAGATACGGCAACTGGAGGTGGCCGCAACGACCAGGACCAGCGCGGCGCTGACCAGAGTTGATCTCACGGGACAGATCACCCTAGCACAGGCCTTCCGGTGGCCGTTTTCCTTGCCTTCGCCTTTCCTGGCCTTCGACTTTCCTCTCCTTCGGGGGTCGGAGAGGTGGCGCAGGCGGACACGCGAGGCGGACGGATGTGAGATAATGGTGGACCAATGCGCCGGCGAGGTTTCCTGCACGGGCTCGGCGCCGCTGGGGTCGCGGTGGGGTGGGCAGGCGCGGGACGGCGAGCCGCGGGCCGCGGGCTGGGGTTTCCCCGCCGATCATCGAATTCGCTGGAGGGGCTGCGGGAGGCCGGCGCCACCCTGGGGTTGACCGTGACCACGTTCGAGGGCAGCCATGCGATCGGGAGCGCCGCCGTACCGTTCCCTGGCGGCGGCGGCACCTCCGGGGAGGGCGCGACGAAGCTGGTGATGGACGGCGCCACCATCGGCTGTCGCACGCGCCTGGTGGCGGCGCGGGCGCCCGCACGGCGCGATGCCCATGACATCGACGTTCACTTTCGGGTCCTGCGCGGGCGCCTGCCCAACGCGCGGCTGGCCGTCACGGTGACGCTGGGCGGGTGGTCCCGAGACGCCTACCTCCTGATCCCGGGTGCCGTCTACGCGGGCAATCGGTTTGCGTCGCGCCACCTGCCCTATCCGCCGCTGGCCACCGAACCTTCGGACATCGGGCCCCACGTTCCTCCGATCGTGTCGGACATTCCCCGGCTCAACAACCAGCCGGGCCCGTCACGTATCGTGATGACGGCGGCCGACGCCGCGGTGCCGGCCATCGCGGCGCGCGTGGGCGGAGCGACCAGCGACGGGGTCGCCGCGAACGGGCGTGGCTTCGTGCTGCTGACGGAGCCAATCGCGGGCGCCGGCTTGGTCGACCTTTCGGTGTTTGAAAACGACGAGGGATCCCTGGCGATCTTGTCGGTGGGAACGCCAGCGGTGCGTCCCGACGTGAAATACGAACTGTGCAACAGCCGCGCGCCGTCGGAGGATCGGGGAGCGGACCTGGAACCGGACAGCGCGTTCAAGCTCCGCCTTCGGTTAATGGCGTTTGCCTGCCCCGAGCTACAAACATTGTTCGATCGCTTCTACGAAGGGCGGCGGGACCGGGTGGGGCCCGCGCGCCGAAGGCACGATGTCCCGCTGTCGGTCGCGAGACAGGCCGTCGAGGGGCGGTTGCTGGGCGACCATTGGTCGGAGAGTCTCGGCATCTTCACCAGCCGCTCTCCCACTATCGTGGGAAGCGTGGGAAGCGTGGGAAGCAAGCCGCTGGGCGGTGCCGCCAGCGCGCCGCTCGAGTCGTGCTTTCGTACCGGGGCCGACGGCGCGCTGGCTGTGGCCGTGCCGCTGATGCTATCCGGCACCAGCGAAGCCCGTCGGCGCGCGGCAGCGGTGATGGACTTCCAGCTGGGCGGGCAGGCAGCGTCCGGTCTGTTTCACACATCCAGCAATGGCAGCGCCTGGTGGGACGAGGGCGAATCTCCCCCCGCGCCGCTCAACCCGGGCAACAGTGCCACGCGCGCCGCGACTGTCACGACGGCGAGCAGGTCAGCGGATGGAAGATCATCCGGCCGCGCGGCGCAGGAGGCGCAGCGCGCGGGACGGGGACGGCGCTGGACCCACGTGGGTCGAAATGCGGAGGCGTTGTATCTCGCCTGTCGACAGACCTTGTTGTTGCAACGTATCGACGGCGGCTACCGGCTGCCCGACCGCTGGCGAACGGGATTGACCAGGGCGGCGGACGGCCTGGTGCGGCTGTGGACGCGGCACAAGCAGCTTGGGCAGTACGTGAATTGCGACAGCGGCGATGTCGTGGTGGGGGGCTCCACCGCCGGCGCGCTGGTGCCGGCCGCGCTGGTCCTGGCCGGCCGCACCCTGGACACCGAGAGTTACACGCCCGTGGCGATCGCCACCGCGGAGGCGTTCTACACGCGGTTTGCCCGGACAGGGTTGACCATGGGTGGCGCGCCCGCCGCCCTGCAGTCACCTGACAGCCGCTCCGCGGTGGGCTTGCTGGAGTCTTTCGTCGCCCTGGCGGAGACGACGTCCGACACGGTCTGGTTCGCGAGGGCCGCCGAGATGGCGCACCAGCTCGCCACATGGGTGGTGGCGTGGGACGTCCCCATGCCCGAGACCAGCACCCTCGGCAAGCTGGGGGTGGGTACCACCGGCGCCATACTGGTGAGCGCGCAGGACAAGTGGGCCACTCCGGGATTCGTCGGGATCTCGGGGGACGCCCTCTTCCGCCTTTATCGGGGGACCGGCCAGGTGACCTATCTGGAGCTGCTCCGCGAGACCATCCACAACATCAGCGCGTACGTGGACCTGCAAAATCGGGAAGATCGGCAAGATCGCCAAGATCGGCAAGATCGGCAAGATCGGGAAGATCCGGAAGATCGGCAAGATCGGCAAGATCGCCGCCCTGACCTGGACTCCAAGTCCGGCTGGATGGCGGGACGAGTTCCAGTCGGCGACGCGCTCGGCTCACCGGGCGAGGTGCCGCCTGAAACACCCGCTGGGGCCGCCCAATCGAGCTGTCTGATGGCTTCGACGGAAGTGCCGTCGATCTACGTGCAGCCCGACACTGGCTTCGTCTTCGTGTTCGATCATGTGGAAGCGCATCTCAAGTCCCGGACAGGCAGCACCACCGCGATCACCGTGCACAACCCGACGCGCTTCGAGGCCGAGCTGCGATTTTTTTCGGAGAACGACGGCGATCGATCGAAGCCGCTGGGGGCATTCCCTTTGTGGGGCGCCCGAACGCTCACTCTGGGCGCCGGCGCCACGGAAGAGGTGACGTTCCCGCGCGGCGTCCCCTGACCGCCGCTTATTTGATGAAATCGCGCAGGGGAAGTGTGCCTGACTTGAGGGCCTTCGAAACCACTCCCGCGATCTC
>JBDSME010000495.1:0-2605 GCA_039916065.1 Polyangia bacterium | reverse complement strand
GGTGGCGCCTCATGGTAGGCTTGACCATGTCGATGAGGGTAGTCGACGGGATCTTCAGCCGTGCCAGGCAGCTTGGTCGAATCGTCGGCGATGGAGTCGCCGATACAGGCAAAGCGGCCGTTTACGTGCGTCAGCTGCTCCGCGGCAATCACGCCGCGCCCTCGATCCTGACCGCCCCGCGCCCGACCGCCTCAAGGGCTGCTGGCGGTGCTGGGCGCGCCAGCGGCGTCGCTCCGGCACCTCCGGTACTGCTGCTGCACGGATACATGGCCACGCGCGGCTCCGTGCACCTCATGGAGGAGCGACTGACCGCCTTCGGGCATGTGGTGATGACCTACCGTTTTGGTCCAGTGCACCTGCGCGACATCAGGGAGTCCGCGGCCTTTATAGCCGGCAAGGTCGAGTCTCTGGTGGCGCAGACCGGCGTCAAGCAGGTGGACGTGGTCGCCCACTCCATGGGCGGCCTGGTGGCGCTGGATTATTTGAAGCGCCTGGAAGGCCACCGGCGTGTTCGTCGCCTGGTGTTGCTGGGAACTCCGAGCCTTGGAACCTGGTCCGCGTTGCTGGGCATCGCCACGGCACCGCTCGGCCGCGCCAGCCTGCAACTCCTGCCGGGAAGCTCGTTTCTGCGCGAGCTGGCCAGCCGGCCCATGCCGCCCGGGCCCGAATTGATCTCCATCTCCGCCGACCGCGACTGGCTGGCGCCCCCGCACACCACTGTCATCGAAGGCGCCCGTTGTCTGACCGTCCCCACTGGCCATTCCGGTCTGCTGGTGGACGAAAGCATTGCTCAGCTGGTCTCCGAGATCCTGGACAGCCCGCCGGCTGGCGGAACTCCGGGGGACACAGCGCAGGTGGCAGGTGGTTGGCAAGGGAGTAGATCGTTTGACGGATACAGAGACCCACACTAAAATTCTCAAGTTTTGAGCACGTTTAGGCCACGCGACGTGATGGGCGGGAGCCAACCAGGCGAAGCTGCGCACTGGGCGCTGCGCTTCATTTCGGGGAAATACCAGGGCGGCGAATTTCCCCTGCGCCCACGCCGCGAGATCATCATCGGCCGGTCATCGGAGCTGGACATGGTGCTGGTGGAAGACATGGTGTCGCGCAAGCACGCCAAAATCATCACCGAGGACAACACCGTCACCATCCAGGATCTGGGCTCGACCAACGGCACCTTCGTGAACGGCGAGAAGGTCAGAACCTCCGAAATCAAAGACGGCGATCGCATCCTGATCGGCACCTCGATCATCAAGCTTGTCACAATCGCGGGCGAGCAGAGCACCAGCCTGACGGAGAACGAAGCGCGGTCACGATTGGCAGTCGCCGCCAACAAGCGACCGGCGACCAAATCGATGTCAGGAAGCATCGAAGAGATTCCGCTGCCTGATTTGCTCCAGCTCCTCTCCACCAGCCGCAAGTCGGGCGTGCTGGTCGTGCGCTCCGAACTTGGCGTGGGGAAGATCTACCTGCGCAAGGGGCAGCTTTATTTCGCCAGCATCGATGACAGCTTCAACACGGGTCCGCGCAAGGCGATGTATCGGATGCTGGGGTGGGTGCAGGGGTTCTTCGACCTGGAACCGCCCGACGAACGCGCAGTGCTGGACGAGTTGCAGGACTCCACCGAGGGGCTGCTCATGGAGGGGATGCGGCAGCTCGACGAATACAACATGCACGCGCAGAAGCTGCCGCCGCTTTCGGCCGCGCTGGCGGTGCCTCATCCGCTTGAGCCGAAACTGCGCGATCTGGCGCCCGAAGAGCTGGATGTGTTTCAGGTGGCGCTTGCCGCCGACACGGTGCGGGCCCTGTTTGATGAATGCAGCCTTACCGATCTGACCATCGCCGAGAAACTCAAGACGCTGCTCGACAAGGGTTACCTCATCGCCACCGATTGAGATGGGAACCCTGGGAGGGCACCCAAACCCTGGCATCTTACGGGGGCATGGTTCGCTGCCGCTCACATGCCCCCGGTCCCCCCTCGCGTAACCCGGCAAAGCCGGGTTGCGCTCGCCCGCGAAACGGGAGGGAGGCAAACAAAATAGTCGTCGCGACAGACCGACTAGCCCTGGGTCCCAGAGACCGTGCGGGAGTGAGGGTCGTCGCGACAACTTTCGGTCCGAGCTCGAACAGCTACCTGGGCCTCGAGGGGGTCAGAGGTGCAGGGTCAGGCCTTCGGCCGCCGCCAGCAACTCCATTGGCCGCTTCGCCGACGCCGCCCGCGCTGTCGCGGTGGCCGCCACCTCGCGCCGTCCGCGCTCGACCAGGGCGTCCACGTCAGCGTCGCTGTAGTCCTGGTCATAGTGGAACAGCGCCAGCATCCGCGCCTCCGCCCGCACCGCGGCCGTCACCGCCTCGCTGACGGAGGCCAGACCACGCTGCGGATAGCGGGCGGCGTCTTCCGGGGTGTAGGTGCTGTCGTGGATGAGCAGATCGGCCCCACGATACAGCGCCAGCGCTTCCGCTGACGGGCCGTCCGGTCCGTAGCCGGCGTCGCTGGCGTAAACCAGCGACCGGCCCGCCTCCTCGATCCGGAAAGCCATCGCTGTCCTCTCACCGCGCTGGTTGACCACCGCGGTCACCCGGCAGCCGAACAGATCGAAAGGGA
>JBDSME010000494.1:0-7129 GCA_039916065.1 Polyangia bacterium | reverse complement strand
GTGTCGTTCACCCACCTGGATGGAGCGGCGCGGGCGGTGGAGGTGCTGGACGCCGCGTTGCTGCTGGAACCCGCCAACAGCACCGCTCTGGACGCCATGTTTGGGGCGGCCTTGGCGGTGGGATTGTGGGAGAAAGCCACGCAAGCGCTGGAGGCGCTGCTGGCCGCGGGCCTGGCGCTGGCCGACACCTCACAGCGGTACTACCGGCTGGGCGTGGCCGCGGAAAAGGCCGGGCAGGTCGATCGCGCCCTGGGTCTGTATTCGCGGTCGTACGCCCGCAACCCCATCTTTCGTCCCACTCTGGAACGGTTGTCCGAGATCTGCTTCGAACGCCAGCAGTGGGAAAATGCCTGGAAGGCCACCGAGCATCTCATCGAACGCCACGGCGTCGATCTGGACGGCGCGACGCGGGCCGAGCTGGCCCTGCGTTCAGCATTGGCGGATCTGCACGTGGCCCAGCGGCTGGTGGCGGCCAATCGCGTGGCCGCCATGTTCAATGGGCCGGCTTCGCAGGCGGGTTTGCGAGACGTTGCCGAGAGCTGGGCGTCAATGCGCTTCGAGCGAAGACTGCTTGCGGGTGTCGATGGCGACCGCAAGGCACGCGTGCTCTCGCGACTCTCGGAGGTTCTGGCGCTTACCAGCAAGACCCCGAGCCATCCCGCGGGGACCCTGGCGCGCGAGACGCTGGCGGCTTTGGCGGTGGTGGACCGCCGCTGGGCCGACGCCCTGTCCATGCTGGATGGACTGGCAGGAAACGCTGCTCTGGAGGTACGGCGCCGCTGCCTGTACCTGGTGGCGGCGGGCGATATCCTCTTGCACCAGCATGGCGACGTGGCGGCCGCGGCGCTGCAGTATCAACGCGCGCGTGCCTTGAACCCGGCTGAGCAGCGGTTGGCGCGTCCCGGGGTGATCCAGATGGGGCTGGGCGATTCTGGTGGCGCCGAGGACTGGCGGCCCAGGCGAGGGTCCTCGTAAGCGGCATTTTCCCGCCGTTTGCGGGTCTGGGGCGCCCCGCACAGCCGACGGCCGTGTTCTGCAGGGGGCGGTGAAGTTTTTTGCGTCCCGGGCGGACTGTGTGAATACAATGTGCTCGCGAATTGTATCTGTGAGCGACAGCGAAAGGATCCGCCCGTCATGTTGAAGATTCCCGGTAAGCACTTCGGCAAGCATATGCGTAAGGTGGTTGGCGTTGGATTGTTGCTGGGCGGTTTGACCGTCGCGGCGACCACCGGAAGCGGCTGCGACGACAGCAGCGGAAACTGCGGTCCCGCCGCCACCGGTGGTAAGGGCGGACACGCTGGCTCGAGCACGGGCGGACACGGCGGCAGCGCGGGCGGCGCCTCGGGGAGCGCCGGTGGCGCCTCGGGGAGCGCTGGCGGCGCTTCGGGCAGTGCGGGCGGCGCCTCGGGCAGCGCAGGCGGAACCTCGGGCAGCGCGGGCGGCGCCTCGGGGAGCGCGGGCGGCGCCTCGGGGAGCGCCGGTGGCGCCTCGGGGAGCGCTGGCGGCGCCTCGGGTAGCGCCGGTGGAGCGGCGGGCGGAGCACAAACAGGTGGCGCCGGTGGTGGTGCGCTCGGTGGCGCCGGTGGCCTTGGTGGCCTTGGCGGCCTTGGCGCGCTCGGCGGCCGAGGCGGTATCTAGAATACCTCGCTACAGTAAATCCCCACCGCGCTGTCCGGCGCGAGCGTAGCGATCAGGCGCGCACCCCTCTCCTTTATCCGCTCTCCCCGCTTCCGCGGGGCGAGGACAAACAGGATCGGTATGGGGCACGGCGGTTTTGCCAAACGGGTCCGCGCACGAGCTGGCCCTCCGGGCCAACCTCAAGGCTGCTCGGCTGGCTACTCCGGCTCTTGGCCCGTGAGCAGGCGGGCCAGGGTCTCCTCATCCACCACGCGGGTGCCGAGTTTGCGGGCGGCATCCAGCTTGGATTTGCCGACGTCACCGCCCGCGACCAGGATGTCGGTGTTCTTACCGACGGCCGTGACGAACTGGCCCCCGGCCGCTTCGATGTCGCGTTGAATCTCGCTGCGGGGGCGCGACAGCTTGCCGGTGACGCAAACTCGTTTTCCCGAAAGCGGGCCGGCCAGCGCCGGCCGCGGTGCTGGCTCCACCGGAGAGACGCCTCGCTCTCGCAGCCGGCTCAGCAAGCGGGCGTTGCCTTCGTGGTCCAGGTAGGCGGCCAGCGCGTCCGCGATGACCGGTCCCACGCCGTCGATGGCGGCGATCTGCTCGCGCCGCGCTTCCGGAGACGCTTCGCACAGCATCTGCAGCGTCCCGAACCTGGCGGCGATGGCGCGCGCCGCGACCACCCCCACGTGGGGAATGCCCAGGCCGATCAGCAGCCGCGACAGCGTCGCCTGCTCCCGGGCGCGCGTGATGGCCGCCAGCAAGTTCTCGGCAGACTTGCGCGCCATGCGTTCCACCTTGGCGGGTTGCGCCGCCGCCGCGTCGGCGCCGGGCGGCATCAGTTTCTCCATGGTCAAGGAGAAGATGTCAGCGACGTCGTCGACCAGCCCCTTGCGTACCAGTTCCTGGGCCAGCATCTCCCCGATGCCCTCGATGTTGAGGGCGCTGCGCGCGCAGAAAAATTGAATGGCCTTCCAACGTTGTTCCGGGCACGCACCGTTCGGACAGCGCAACACCACCTCGCCCTCGCGGCGCACCAGCACCGCATCGCAACTGGGACATCTGGTCGGCGGTTCGATGGGGCGCTCCTCTCCAGTGCGCGCCGCTACGTTCACCTCGATCACCTGTGGGATGATCTCGCCGGCCTTTTCCACCACCACCAGATCCCCGATGCGCACGTCCAGCCGCCGCACCTCATCCCAGTTGAAGAGCGAAGCGCGCTTCACCGTGGTCCCTGACAGCTCCACGGGATCGAGGATGGCAACCGGCGTGACCGCCCCGGTGCGACCAATGTTGACCTCGATCTCGCGCAGGCGCGTCTCCGACCGCAACGCCGGAAACTTGTAGGCGATGGCCCAGCGCGGGAACTTGGCGGTGCTGCCCAGCAGGCGCCGCTCCGCGAAATCATCGACCTTGATCACCAGACCGTCGGCCTCGTAGGGCAGCGTCTGACGCTTTACCGCCCACGACTCCACCAGCGCCGCCAGCGGTTCGGTCCCGCTGACCACGCTCACGTCTGGCGACGTCGGGAAGCCCAGCGTGCGCAGCCAGGCCAGCGCCTCGGAGTGCCGCGCCCGGAAACGTTCACCGTCGACCAGATCGTAAAGCAGAACCTGCAGTGGACGGCGGGCGCATTCGCGCGCGTCCAGCAGCTTCAGCGAGCCGCCGGTGAAGTTGCGTGGGTTCTTCCAGACCTCCTCGCCGGCGCTGGCCCGTTCGATGTTGATGGCATCGAAGTCCCGGCGCAGCATGTACACCTCGCCCCGCACGGTGATGGACACCCCCTCCGCCAGCCGCAGGGGCAGCGACCGAATGGTGCGCAGGTTTGCGGTGACGTCCTCGCCGATGCGCCCGTCGCCGCGGGTCGCGCCCAGGGTGAATCGGCCGTCGTGGTAGGTCAACTCCACGCTGATGCCATCGATCTTGGGCTCGACCACGAAGGCCGCCGCCTGCTCTTCCAAGCCCTTGGCAACCCGCTCACAGAACGCCAGAAGTTCTTCCCGGCTGTAGGTGTTGTCGAGGGACAGCATGGGCTGCTGCCGCACCACCTTGGGAAACCCCGAAAGCGGCGTGGGCGCCACCCGCCGCGTCGGCGATTCCGGGACAACCCAGTCGGGGTGCGCTGCTTCCAGCTCTTTCAGCTCGCGATAGAGCTGGTCGTACGCCGCATCGGAGATGGTGGGGGCCATCTCCAGGTAGTAGCGGCGGTCATGCTGATCCACCTCTCCGACCAGATGTAGGTAGCGGTCGCGCTGCTCGTTCACAAAAATCACTCCTTCAAGGTCAAGGTCAACGACAAGGCCGGTCCGGCCGGTGGACTAGCGGGCGGGGGCCGGTTTGGTACCGCGCAGACAACCGATCACCACCGACACCGAGAAAACCGTGTCTGCAAAATAGGTGTCTATGGCCTCCTTCACGAAGAAAAACACGTCCTGCATCTCGTCTCCGCGACCGCCCGCGATCTGTTTCCACGTGGCAAGGGGCCCCAGCTCGATGATGGGGGCGTAGAAGAACTCGCGCGCGCTCTTGAACAACAGCTCCCAGCGGTCGACCTCCACCGCCACGTTGGTGAAGCCGGCGCGCTCCAGCCACGTCACCGCCATTTCGGCGTCGGGAAGGCCGCTCCGGTAGGCGTTCAACGCCGCCAGGCCCTCTCGTTTGCCTTGATCTGTCAACACGTCCGCGTACAGGTCCAGGAACTCCGTCCAGGAACCCCGCAGCGGCACGGTGATCACCAGGCGTCCGCCGGGCTTCACCGCACGCGCCAGCTCTGCGATGGCTGCCCCAGGGTCCGGCGCGTCCCCCAGCGCCAGGTTGGAGATCAGCAGGTCGTAGCCGGGCTCGCTGCCCTCCGGCGACAGCGGGGGCGGCTGGTCTCCCACGCCGAACGAGATCTTCTTTCCCGCCGGATGCTGCTGGCGCGCCGTCTCCGCGCGTTCGATGAGCGCCGGAGAAGGATCGACACCCACCAGATGGCTGGCGTAATCCATTCGTTCCGCGAGGTGCAACGTGAGCAGGCCGGCAGCGGCGCCGACCTCAAGCACCTTCACGCCACCGGTCGCCACCGGAAAGCTCAAGACCTGCCGCAGGATCGCTTCCGCCGCGCGTTGCGGGACCAGCGGCCAGATGTCCGTGTGGTAGGCGGCCGCAATCTTTTCCTGCCGGGGGGTGGCCACTTTCATCGTCTAACGCGCCTTCGGCGTCGCGTGAGGGCTAGCCCTCACGCGGGCCCACCCGCTCGCCGTCGATCCGACCCTGCCCGGCGCGGCAAAGCCGCGCCTCCCGGTGCTTGGACCGGCTGTGCCGTCGCGTGAGAACTTGCTTCATTCGTCAACATTCTATCGGGTGAGGCGTCTGATCCGGGTTGGTCGCCAGTCAGCGCGGAGCGAAACGAACCCGCACCGCGCGTGCGTGTCCGTCCAGGCCCTCGACAGCGGCGATGCATTCGATGTCGTCGGCCTGTGCCTCCAGCGCCGCGGCGTCGTATTCGATGATCGACGTCCGTTTGACGAAATCGGCAACACCCAGCGGAGAAGCGAAGCGGGCGCTGCCCGATGTCGGCAGGACGTGGCTGGGCCCGGCGATGTAATCACCGACCGATTCGGGGGTGAAGTGGCCCAGGAACAATGCGCCGGCGGTGGTTACCTTCGCTGACCAGGCGCGGGCATCCGCCAGGGCCAGGCCGGCGTGTTCAGGGGCCAGCCGGTTGACGATGTCGATGGCCTGCGCGGCGGTATCCACCACCAGGATGGCGCCGCCGTTGGCCAGGGCCTTCGCGGCGATCTCGCGCCGGGGCAGGGTGGCAAGCTGCTCGCGCAGCGCCTCATGCACGCGCTCCGCGCCCGAACGCCCCACCATCACCAGGATCGGCACCGCTTGTTCGTCGTGCTCGGCTTGCGCCAGCAGGTCCGCCGCCAGCCAGCGCGGGTCCGCCGAATCGTCTGCGGCGATCACCACCTCGGTGGGCCCGGCGATGGAGTCGATACCCACGTCCCCGAAAACCAGCCGCTTGGCGGCGGCCACGTAGGCGTTGCCCGGACCGACGATCTTGTCCACGCGCGGGACCGACGCGGTCCCATACGCCATGGCGGCGATGGCCTGCGCGCCGCCGATGGTGAAGATGCGATCCACCCCGGCGATCCTTGCCGCGGCCAGAGTCTCGGGTGAGGCGCCCGGGGTGGTCATGACGATCTCCGACACCCCCGCCACGCGCGCCGGTACCGCGGTCATCAACACCGTGGAGGGATAGAGCGCCTTGCCCCCCGGTACGTAGATTCCGATCCGCTCCAGCGGTGCCACCCGCAGCCCGATACGAATGCCTGGGGTCTCCTCCCATTCAAAGGAGGAATAGCGTTCCTTCTCGTGGAAGGCCTTGATGCGCTGGGCGGCGCGTTCCAGGGCGGCGCGCACCCGGGGCTCGATGCGCGCCGGGGCGTCGTGCCATTCGGCGGCGGGAAGCTCCAGGGCGGCAAGCTGGCGCTTCTCGAACTTCAGGGTCAGCTCGCGGATGGCCTCGTCGCCGCGGGCGCGCACGGCGCGGATAACCTCGCGCGCCGCCAGTTCGATGCCTTCGGGGAGGGCCGCCGCCCGGTCGCACAGCTTCTGGAGAACCCCCCCGAAATCAGGGTCGGAACGGACAACAAGCCGAATCATCGCGGCAGCATAGAGCTTTTTGGTCCGAATGCCACGGCGCGGATCGCGACATCGGGATCACGGTTGTAGCCGCCATTTTCCCTGCGCCACTCCCGAAACCCAGCGACTCTCCTTAGATCAGGGACCCTGAGTCGGAAGGCGCGAACTATGCACCAGGAGACCATTGTCTGATGTTTCACGTTGCCATCACCGTCAAGCCCCGCCCCCCTGGCAAGGTTCGTAACGCACCGACGCGGACGGTGAGCGCGGTCGCGCCCCATCCCGCCGCTCTGGAGCCGGGCTACCCACATATGGGGCAAATGGGAAAAGTGGCGAAGGTCACGAAGCCCGCGGCAAACATCACCAGGCTGGCCAAAGTTGTCCCTGTTGCGCCAGTGGCCGACGTCCCCCTGGCCGCGCTACCGCCGCTTTCGACACAGGACGGCACAGCGCGCGGCGCGGCAGACTCGTTCGAACCCCTGGGCAGCCCCGACATCGCGGTCCTCTATGAGCGCCATGCCCCGGCAATCTACGCGCACTGCCGGCGCCTGCTCGGGTCGGCGCCCGCCGGACGTGACGCCCTTCAAGAATCGTTCGTCAGGGTGTTGCAACATCATCGTGTGCTCGGTCCGGGCGATCAGGCGCTGCGCTACCTCTACCGGACCTCGACGAATGTTTGTATCAACCTGCTCCGACAGCGCTCGGTGCGGGAGCGCGCCGCCCCGCTGATCGCCGCCCAGATCAATGCGGCGCAGTCCAACCAGCCGGTTCCGGGCGATCGCGAATTCGTGCGGATGTTGCTGGACCAGTGCGACGAGACGGCCGTGGCCGTGGCATTGATGCACTTCATTGACGGCATGACCCAGGTGGAGGT
>JBDSME010000493.1:0-5534 GCA_039916065.1 Polyangia bacterium | reverse complement strand
CCCGCCACCGCGCGACCACGCAGTCGTCCGTACACGTGGATGTTTCCGTCCGCGATGAGCTGCGCGCCCGGATTCACCGGTCCTACCACGATCAGGTCGTTCTTCTCTGCATAGACGATCTGTCCCGCACGGACCGGTTCACGCACCACCAGCGGCAGGCGATGGATGGCGCCGCGCAGGGTCTTGGTGGCCAAAGCGCCAGCCACGGTGCCACCAGCGACGGCGCGGGCCGGGGGGATCGTGGCAGGAAGAGCCGGCGCTGCGGGGCGGGGCGGAACCTTGTCGACTGGCACCGCCCTCCGGGAAGCACCGGCGGGATCCTCCAGGTCCCGCAGGCGCTGCTCCCAGCGGTGGCGGCGTTCGTGATCCGGCGATCCCGCCACGGCAGCCGGCGGCGTCGTCAGGTCGCCCGACCGTCCGGGCAACAAGCCACGCAGCAGGCCACGATATATGGCCAGCGCGTCTGCCACCCGTCCCTGACGCACGCACAGCTCCGCCATGGTCTCGGTGCCGAATAGCTCTCCGCGAACGGGAGGGTGCTCGTCGTCCTCGTCGTCCTCAGCTATTTCTGGCGCGACGTCCATCAGTCCGGGCTGGGATTCTGCGAGTTGAGGCGGCCGCGTCAACTATGTGGGGACAGTTCACCCTTGACACCTCCGACGCAATCCGCTTATCTCCCGCGCATGGGAAGGCACGACAACAGACTTTCGATGAAGATGCGCCGCCGCAAGAGCCAGAAAAAATTGAAGGCGCGCCTGAAGAGGAAGTCCTCAGAGAAGCGCGTGGCAAAGAGCCCCGCCGCCGCTGCCAAGACCCGCGCGACCAAGAAGACGGCGGCCGCCCCCAAGGAGTAGGGCATTCCCTCGTGCCCGACGCGCGCGAGGCGATACGCAAGGGCCAGGGATATGTCACCAGCGGGTCCCTGCGCGACAGTGATCTCCCGTTGAAGCCCAAACGTCCCGAGGAGTCTCCATGACCGCATCGGGCGCGGCCGCCGCAGGCGCGCCCACGGCGTTGATGCGCCAGTACCTGGACGTGAAGTCCCGGTACCGAGACGCCATCGTGTTCTTCCGGCTCGGTGACTTCTACGAGATGTTCTACGAGGACGCCGTCTACGTGGCCGGCGCCCTCAACCTCACCCTGACCACCCGGGACAAGGGCAAGGAAGACCCGGTCCCCATGTGCGGGATTCCGTACCATGCGGCGCGCGCCTATCTGGCCAAGCTGACCGACCTGGGGCACCGCATCGCTGTGTGCGAGCAGCTAGAAGACCCGCGGGCAGTGCGCGGGATTGTCCGACGCGATGTCGTTCGGGTGGTCACTCCAGGCGTGATCCTGGATGAAGAATCGCTGGATCCACGGGCCCCCAGCCACGTCGCGGCGGTGACGGGGGACGGTCGTCGCGGCTTCGGGCTGGCCTTCCTGGACGTGACCACCGGAAGCTTTCGCGCCACGGAGGCGCCCACGGTGGAGGCGCTGCTCGACGAACTGGCGCGCGCCGAACCACGCGAGCTGGTGATTGGTCCCGGGCAGGGGGATCTCGCGACGGCCGTCAAACGCGCCTATCCGCATCTGGTGCAAAACGCGCTCAAGGACGGCTCCGCCAGCGCGGCACAGCAGGCCACCACGGTGCTTGCCACCGCGCTCGGCTCGTCCTGGGACGCCACCCTGCTGGAACGCGCCCCCATGGCGATCGACGCCGCCGCGGCCGTGTTGTCGTACGCGCGCGCCACCCAGCCGGCGGCATCGCTGGTTTTGACGCCGCTGGAGGTGTTCCGCCGGTCGGACACCCTGATCATCGACGAACAGGCACGGGCGCACCTGGAACTGGTGGAGAGCCTGCTGGATCGCAAGCGTCAGGGCTCGCTCATCGACGTCATCGACGCCACCCGTTCGGCGATGGGCGGGCGCTTGTTGCGTCGCTGGTTGCTGTTCCCGCTGGTCGACGTGGTCCGCATTCGCAGGCGACAGGACGCCGTGGAACGGCTGGTGAACGCGCACGCGGCACGGGACGCGGCGCGCGCGGTGCTGGGCGAGATCGGCGATCTGGAACGGCTGGTGGGGCGGGCCCGCCTGGGCGTGGCCAGTCCGCGCGACCTGGTGGCGCTGGGCACCGGGTTGGCCCGGTTGCCCGAAGTGGCGGCGGCACTGGAGATCGCGGCGCAGAGCGAGTTGGTCGGGGCAGGGGATGGTGACGGTCAAGGTGGCCGCGCAGGTGGAGGCGGGCTCTCGGCGTCGACTGGCGCACCGTCGCCGACGCAAGAGAGTGGCGACGGCGGCTCCGTCGATCTGGCGACGCTGGGGGCCGACCGTGCCGAGGAGATCTCCCGGAGGATTCTGGACACCCTGCGCCTGGACGCGCCGGCCACCACGAAGCTGGGTGGGATGGTGAAGCCGGGCTTTTCGCCGGAGCTGGACGAATTGGTCGCCATCGCCGCCGGGGGACGCGAAGGGCTGGCGGTGATCGAGTCCCGCGAACGCGAGCGGACGGGGATCTCGTCCCTGAAGGTCAAATACAACAGCGTCTTCGGCTACTACATCGAGGTGACGCGCGCCCAGCTGGAACGAGTCCCTTCCGACTACGTGCGCAAGCAAACGGTGGCCAACGCCGAGCGCTTCGTGACGCCCGAGCTGGCCGACTATGAGGCGAAGATCCTGAGCGCCGACGAGCAGCGGATCACCCTGGAGAATGACATCTTCACCACCCTGCGCGAGGCGGTGGGGCGTGAGGCAGAACGGCTGCTGGCGCTGGCGGCGCGCGTCGCCACGGTGGACGTGGTGGCATCCCTGGCGGAGGTGGCCCACCGCAACGGCTACTGCCGGCCGCTGGTGGAGGAGGGGACGCTGCTGGAGATCACCGATGGGCGCCACCCCGTGGTGGAACGGTTCGCCGCCGCGTCGGCGGGGGGATTCGTCCCCAACGACGTGCGCCTGGATCCCGAGTCCGAGCAGCTCCTGATCGTCACCGGCCCCAACATGGCGGGGAAGTCCACACTGATCCGGCAGGTGGCGTTGACGGTGGTCCTCGCCCAGATGGGCGGCTACGTCCCCGCCCGCGCCGCGCGCATCGGTGTGTGCGATCGCGTGTTCACCCGGGTGGGCGCCGGAGACAACCTGGCGCGCGGTGAATCGACGTTCCTGGTCGAGATGAAAGAGACGGCGCACATCCTGCGCTACGCCACCGAAAGGAGCCTGGTGATCCTGGATGAGATCGGGCGCGGAACCTCCACCTACGACGGGGTCTCCATTGCGTGGGCGGTGGCGGAACATCTGCACGACCAGGTGCGAGCCAAGACCTTGTTCGCCACGCATTACCACGAGCTGTGCGCGCTGGTGGAGACCCACCCGCGCGTGCGGAACGTCAGCGTGGCCGCGCGGGAATGGGAGGGCGAGGTGGTCTTCCTGCGCAAGCTCATGCCGGGGGGAACCAGCCGCTCGTTTGGAATCGACGTGGCCAAGATCGCCGGCCTGCCCGGTTCGGTGATTGAGCGGGCCCGCCAGATCCTCACCTCTCTCGAGACCGGAGTGGTCGCGCGGAGGCATTCTCCGGCGGGCCGCGTGCCGCCTCCGGATTCGAAGGACGCTCCTCCCGCCGCCGTGCCCCACTTTGCCCAACCGGGGGAATCGCGAGCACCTCAACTGGGGCTGTTCACCGGGAGAGAGCCCGCCGCGCCGGAGACTGCCGCGCGGGAGCCTGCCGAACGCACGCCCGCGCCGGCGCTGGCGGCGCACATCGCGGAGGTGGTGGCAGCCCTCCGCGGTCTCGATCCAGACGGGTTGACGCCGCGGCAGGCGCTGGATGTGCTGGTCGAACTGAAAAATAAGTTGACCTGATCGTCCTTGGCTTCAGTCTCTCTGGGCGGCTCTGGTTCCTTTAGCCAGGTTCGCTGGCTGCGGTTCGGCAACAATGGTCAAAACAGCGATGCGCACGCCCCGTTTTTTTCGGCTTCCGCCTCTGGCGCTGATATTTTCGGTGACTGTCGCGGTATCTCTGCCGTCGGGTTCGGTGGCGCTGGCGGCGGGCACGCCGGGGCAAGGGAACGTGGGTGGACCGCGTGTAAGAGCCTCCACGCCCGTGCCGTCGGGCCAGAAGCCCGGGGCGTCAGGCCAGAAAAAGGGTGGCCGCGCCCCGAATCGCAATGGCCCGGTCGAGCTCTTCGCCGTGAACAGCAAGGAGACCTTGCAGCTCCGCCTGAGGGACGACAAAGGCCGGCCCCTGCGGGGGGTGCAGAAGCGCTTCGACGCCCTGATGCGCTGTCATCACACCAAGAAGCAGCATCCGATGAATCCGCGGCTGGTCCGCATGCTGTACCAGGTCGGGAAGCACTATCCCGGTCGGCGCATCGAGGTGGTGTCGGGCTATCGCCACCCGTCGGTGGCCAAGAACCCCCGCAGTCCGCACATGCAAGGGCTGGCCTGCGACTTCCGGGTGGTGGGGGTGAAGAACACCGAACTGCGAGACTACTTGCGCAGTGGCTACCAGAAGGTCGGCGTGGGCTACTATCCCAACTCCGCGTTCGTCCATCTGGACGTGCGCAAGGACCGATCCGCGTTCTGGATCGACTACTCGGGACCCGGCGAGCGCGCCATCTACTCGGAGAACGCGGCGGGCGATCTGAAGAGCGGTCGGGCCGAAACCTACAAACCAATCAAGATCGACAGCGATTGGGCGACCGTGCCCGAGGAGGTGGGCGATGACGCCAAACCACCAGGTGGCCACGGCCCCCAGGGGACGCCCGACGACGTGAACAATCCCGCGGAAAATCCCGGGGAAGACCCGAGCGAAACGGCGAAGTCGGGCGGGGGGGCGGCCGCGGAGTCGCGCCACGCCAGGGTCCAGCCGGCTGCGCAGTAGTGGCCTTCTGTGCTAACTTGAGCCGCGTTTTGGCCCCAGAACCGCGTACCCCGACGGAGGCTTTCATGAGGAGACCGGCAGTCATCCTGTTCACCCTGGCACTCGGCGCCGGCCTGACTTTGAGCACCGCCAGCGAGGCCAAAACGAGCAAGAATTCGAGCAAAATCGCGAATAAGAACAGCAAAGCAGCGGGCAAGGGCGCCGCGCCATCGGCGGCGGAACTGGCCAAGCTGAAGGCCGTCAAGCTCGGTGATCCCAAGGCGGGCCTGTTCAGCTGGGGCATGTCGTCCAGCGAGGTCCTGGACAAGGCGGGCGGGGCGATCACGGCGCGTTTCAAGGAGCCCATCGACAAGGCCCAGGTCGATCCGGGCAAACAGCAGCGCCTGACCAAAGCGCGCGACAAGGAGATCGCCGAAGTCAAGCGGAGCTACACCAAGTTCGAAGGCCAGAAGACCGGCTGGGACGTGTCGATCATTGGCCCCGAGTTCGCACAGAACGACGGCGAGGCGGTGATCCAGCTCAAGGAAGAGAACTGGACCCGCTATTTCTTCTTCTTCGAGGATCGCCTGGTCAAGATGTTCCTGGCCTTCAACAAGGAGATGATCGGGGACAAGTCGTTCCGTGACTTCGGCAAGGAGATGGCGGCGAAGTACGGCACGCCCCGCGAGGTCTACCGCGA
>JBDSME010000492.1:0-4129 GCA_039916065.1 Polyangia bacterium | reverse complement strand
CGCTGAAGTTCGCGGCCGTGAGAGCCGGCGTCACGGCGCAGACCGGGTCGTTCAGGAACGCGCTTCCGTCGTCGTCGACCACGGCGACACCCCAACGCGTGGGGCCCATGTTGTTCATCAAGGCGGCGGCGGTGACGCGGGTGGTGAGTCCTCGGCCCGGGCCAGGACCAGGACCAACGGGGAGCATCCCGGGCAGCGTGTCGGGGGTGATGTCGTCATTCCACGTGGGCGAAAACGTATTGGTAATGGCGTCTGTGTGCGCCTGCGTGACGCCGTTCAACGTGGACCGACAGACGGGGTCCGGCTGCCCCATGCCGTTGGTGTCCCAGGCGCGACCGTTTGGGCGGGTTGGTGCGATGGTGGCGGACACGCATATGACGTCCCAGCGCGAAGTCGGGACCAGCGCGCACGCGCCAGCGGAACAGGTGAAGCAGTTCCCGCACACCGCGCAAGCGGCTCCGCGCGTTCCGCAACGAGAGTTGCTCTCGGCGGTGACACAACGTCCTTCCATGGTGCAGCAGCCGGTCGGACAGCTGCTGGCGTTGCAAGAACCAGCTGCGCCGCCCGTCCCTGCGCCGCCCGTTCCTGCGCCGCCCGTTCCCGCGCCGCCCGTTCCTGCGCCGCCCGTTCCTGCGCCGCCCGTCCCTGCGCCGCCCGTTCCCGCGCCGCCCGTTCCCGCGCCGCCCGTTCCCATCACCCCGCCGGTCCCCGCGAGGGCGCCTCCAGAACCCACGGACTGGCCACCAGAGCCGGTCGCCGGATCGCCAGCGGCGCCGCCCGTCGGCGATGCTCCTCCGGTGCCAGGCACCGCTCCTCCGGTGCCAGGCACCGCTCCCCCCGTTGCACCGCCGGTGCCGCTGATCGGCACGCCGCCAGTTCCCGGGGCGCCACCGGATTGCGCGGTGGGGAGTCCTCCTCCAGTCCCGGCGCGGCTGTGGTTGCCGGCGTCGTGACCGGTCTGTTGACCGCCGCCCGCGCTGCCCAGCCCGCTATCGTTGACGGAACAGTTCAGCGCGATCAACGCACTCACCACCAGGAAGGCAGCGGAAAAGTGAAACCGGGAGGTGGATGGCATGGCGTCTCCTGATGAAGCGAGTTCGAGGCACTTCGTTGGTGCGAATGCACGGCAGACTTTGTCGAGGAATCGCCCGGCCGCCCGAACTGGTCCGTCCCTGCGTACGTCCTACCCGCGTACTCCTCCGGCCCCACCCGGCCCCGGCGTACGTCCCACGCGCCACGCGCCACGCGCCACCCGGCGAAACCAGCGGTTCCTTCGTCAAGCCGACCCTGCGGCCGACTTCAGCCACTTAACCACGATATACGACATTTTTGTGACGCGAGTCCGGGAATGACGCGTCAATGCGCCCTTACCTCGGTTGCGCGTCTGTTGAAACGGGCGTTTGGCGGATCACCCGGCGCGCTGCATCAGCTTCGGACAGCCTCAGAAGGTCAGTTCGGTAGGCTCGATCGCCGCCGCGGCGTCATCTCCGGGCACTGCTTGCGCAAGCTCGGCCAGGTCTTCACCGGCCGCCATATCCCGCGCGGACGCGCGCAGAGCATCGGCGTCCAGAGGGTCGATCAACCTTGCCTCGCTCCGCGTGCCCAGCGGTGCCCCCAGCGGATCCCGCAGACGATCGGAGTCGACCGCCCAGAGTCCCACGCGCGCGATGGCGCTCCGCGCCGCCACCTCGGTGCCCCACAGCGATTCCACAACCTCGATCGGTTTCGCCGAGCCTTCAGTGGTGACGGCCAGTTGAAAACGCACCAGCGCCGCCGGCGTCGTCGTCTCGCCCTGCGGAAGGTCCCACTCCAGCGCCTGGATCACGCCGTCCGTGGTCGCCCCCGCTTCCGGTGCGCCCAGCAACACCACCGCCCGGCGCACATCGATCATGCGACCGACGCCGCTCCCCTCTCCTCGTCGCTTCACCGCCAGCGGGGTCCCGGCCATCCAGGTGGCGATACCCGGCTGCACCGCCACGCCGGCGGGCAGGCGCGCCCAGAACTCGGCGCGCGACACCACCCGCCCTAGCGCCCGATCGTTGTGGCCCAGGGTGACGCCGCCCAGCCAGTTCACCCCTTCCAGGGTGACGAGTTGCAGACGCCTCACCAGCTCGGCGGCCGCCAACGGCTCCCCCAGCTTGACGTCAAGAAGCTCGCCCAGCGAGGGGATGCCCAGCCCCAGCGCGGGCCCAAACGAGAGCTCGGGCTTCGGATGAAAGCCCACCGAGTAATTCAGCTCCACGCCAGCGCGGCGGAAGATGCGCGGCAGGTGCCGCACCAGATCCAGGTGACCAAGAAAGGCCACCCGCCCCAGCTTGGTGTAGCGCAGCCGCACCCGGTATGCCTCGCCCTGGCTGATGCGGGTCGGCGGCTGCTTGCGGGCGGCGCGCTTTCCCTTGGGGGCTGGCACCTCCCCTGCCACGCCGTCGGCCGCGGCGGCGAAGGGATCGCCCATGCGCAGCACCGGTGCCGCATCCACCGGCTTGGTCCAGGCGTTCATGCGCCGCAAATAGAACAGGCGCTCCTCTTTCAAGGCGTCCATGTCGCAGGCGACGCCACAGTCGTAGCAGATCAGCTTGTCCTTGTGGCCGGCCTCGGCGGCCTCCACGCTGCTTGGGTGCAGCAGCTTCTTGTAGGGCTTGCCGCACGGTGGCGACAGCCGGTCCTTCAGCGCCTTGCGGTACTCCTTCAGCAGGAAGTCCGGCTCGAGATCGATGTCGATGTGATCCCAGGGCAGGTGCGCCGTCACCGGAATTGTCCCCAGGTAACGCGCCACCTGCAGCCCCGCGGACGCCTCGACCTCCTCCAGCGCTTGATCCCACAGATCCATGCGGAGTTGCTCGTCCCAGCTGTCGAAGCGGCACCCCAGCCGGAAGGCGCGCTCCAACACCGCCGCCACCTCCCGATCGCCCCGCGAAAAGATGGCCTCCAGGTGCGACTGGTAGTTCTCGTGCATCTTCAGGTCGACCCGCAGCCGCTGCGCCGCCTGGGCCAGCAGACCCTGCTTGCGCGCCGTCTCCGCCTCGCTGTCCATGGCCGCCCATTGAAAAGGGGTGTGCGGCTTGGGCACGTGCGTGGACACGGACGCCGTGACCATCGCTCCCGGCTGGTAGCGGCGGCCAATGGCCTGCACGCGCGCCGCCGTCTCCACGATCCCGCGCACGTCTTCATCGGTCTCGGTGGGCAAGCCGATCATGAAGTACAGCTTCATGCGGTGGAACCCTCGCGAAAACACCCGATGCGCCGACTCGATGATGTCTTCCTCGGTCACGTTCTTGGTGATCACGTCACGCATCCGCTGCGTCCCGGCCTCGGGCGCGAAGGTGAGTCCACCGGCGCGCATGGTGGCCATCTCCGCCAGCAGATCGTCGTTGAGGCCATAGGCGCGCAGCGACGATACCGACAGCGAAACCTTTTCGTCGCGCAGCTTGGCCATGGCCGTCTTCACCAGCGGGGTGACGCAGGAGTAGTCGGCCGTGGACAGCGAGGTCAGTGACGTCTCGTCGTAGCCGCCCTTCTTCACGCCGGCCAGCAACGTCTCGATCACCTGCACCGGATCGCGCTCCCTCACCGGCCGATAGATCATGCCCGCCTGGCAGAAGCGGCACCCCTCGGTGCAGCCGCGGGCCACTTCCACCGCCATGCGATCGAAGATGGCCTCGCCGTAGGGCAGCGGGGAGTCGTCAGGGAAGGGGAAGCGGTTGATGTCGGCGACCCACACCCGCTTCGGCCGCACGGGCACCCGCGGATCGAGAGGCGCCCCCACCACCACGAACCCGCTGTCGGGGTCGCGGACGGTGGTGTACAGCTCGGGCACGTAAAGAGGGTAACGGGAGGCGAGCTGAATCAGCCGCTCCTGTCGCGGCACGCCGGCCTTGCGCAGGGCCGCAAAGTCGAGCACCAGCGCCGGCAGCGCCTCCTCCGCTTCTCCGATGAAGAAGGCGTCGATGAAGGGGGCCAGCGGTTCGGGGTGTGTGGCGGTGGGACCGCCGCACAGAACGAGGGGAGCGTCGTCGCCTCGGTCCGCGGCACGCAGCGGCAAGCCGGCGAGGTCGATCACGTTCAGCACGTTGGTGTACGTGAGCTCGTACTGCAGCGACATGCCAATGACGTCGAACACCCCCAGCGG
>JBDSME010000491.1:0-5132 GCA_039916065.1 Polyangia bacterium | reverse complement strand
CTGGTCGAGGCCAGCGAGTCGCGCCTGGGGCAGGTGTTCTTGAATCTGCTCGTGAACGCGACCCAGGCCATTCCTGACGGTGACGTTGCCGGCAACCACATCCGTATCTGCACCAGCACCGATTCCTCCGGCAGGGCGGTGATCTCCGTCTCCGATACAGGCGCTGGCATCCCCGCCGACGTCATGGGGCGCATCTTCGAGCCGTTCTTCACCACCAAGCCGGTCGGCGTGGGGACCGGTTTGGGTCTGTTCATCTGTCACGGCATCGTGAGGGCCCTGGGCGGCGAGATCGTCGCCGAAAGCGTGGTGGCTGAGGGCACGACGTTTCGCGTGATCCTGCCACCGTCTCGCCCCGAAAAGTCGGCCGGACGCACAGCCGGGTAGAGCCGCGGGCGCGGTCATCCTGCCCGGAGCGCGAAGCGTGCGCCGACTCAGGAACCAGCGGCGATCTTGTCGGCGTCGGTCAGGGTGCTGGGATCATTGTGAAGCCGTACCCAGCCCGCGGTGTGCTCGGTCCGCCCATACACCTCCACGCCGTTGTTGGAAGCGGCGACGGCGTGGGGACTGGCGGCGGGCTCCGGCGCCACGGGGACCTCGACCTTGGCCAGTTCCAGCCAGCCGACGTTCTTGCCCCCATCGAGGTAGTCGATGCGGGCCACCACCTTTGGCTGCCCCCCCGCGGGGGCCTCTCCTTTACCCAGCAGGTCGGAGGGGAACAGGCGCCAGATCTTGTCGTGCCAGTTGCGCGCCATCTCGTCGGGCTTGTCCGGGGTGGCCTTGGGGGCCAGCTTGTAGGCCGCCTGATCTTGACGATTGCTCACCACGAACTCGCGGGTCTTTCCTGCCGCGGTGACGGTCAACCGGTCCACGTCCGCGATCTTGAAGGTGTGCAGCTTGCGATCGACCAGGCGGAAAGCCGCGCCCTGGAGGTCCGTCAGCAACTGACGCGGCATCAGGTAGGTGCGGCCATCCTTGATGTCGCGCAGGTAACTCTCTCCGCTGCTCTGCGGCGGCTGACCGATCACGAACTCGCGGGTTTCGCCGCGGGCGGTGACCACCAACTTCTTCTTGGCCTTATCCAGCCCCAGCTCTTTGACCTTCGCAGCGTCCAGCACCCCGAACGCGCGTGATGAGTAAAGGGGGGCAAACGCGGCCATGAGCTTCTCCGCCGGTTCATCCCCGCGGAGCTGTCGCGCCGGACGCATCTTGGCCGCCGCCGGGGGCGGTGGCGGCGTGGCGGCGTTGGGCGCAGTGGATTCGGTGGCTGCCGGTTTCGCTGGTGGTGTCGTCGGTTTCGCGGGGACCGGAGTCTTGTCCTGGACCTCCAACCAGACGCCCGATTCACCGACCTCGCTGCCGCCGTGGATGTCGATGCTGGTGTTCTCGTCCTCGTAATGGACGTTCTTCAGGTCGGCCTTGTTGGCATCGATGACCACGATGTCGCCGGCCGCGCGCTCCGGCTCCCTTTGCCAGGTGGTGTAGGCAATCACCAATCCCAGCGCCGCCAGGCCTCCCTGAACCGTCAGACCGCGCCCGGTCACGACGCCGCTCCTGTCTCCGGCGAGGTCACGGCCGTGGGCGGCGGGGCGCTTCCGAGAGGGGCGGCGCGTCGAAGCCGCCGTCGGCGGCGGGTCACGATGGCCCCGAGGCCCAGCACCAGCCCCGGGATGGCGAAGATGGACGAGTAAAACCAGGCCACGTCCTGCTTGCGGGTGTGGGTGATGGGGACGTCGACCTCCGTGGAGATCTGACCGGCGAAGGATTCTTCGCCTATCAACCAGCGCACCGGATCCAGCACCAGCAGGCCGTTGCCACCAAAGCGGACCGCCTGGTCGGTCAGGAAGTCTGAATCGCCGACCACGAACAGCCGCTGCTCGGTGGTCCCCTTCTTGTTGGAGATGGCCGCCGCCAGCTCCCAGGCCTTCTTCTCTTCGCCAGGGTCCTGCTGAAAGTTCCCGTTGTTGTCGGCGAAGGTGGCAAAGTGCGAATGCAGGGTGAAGTCGACGTTGTAGTCCTTCTGGGCGGTCGTCCGGGTCTTTCCCAGCTCGATGGCGGTGGCTCCAGGAAGCACTACCGGCGCCCGCATCCCCTGTCGGGACAGGGTGCTCACCGAAGGGTGCGACGAAAACAGGCCGCTCACCAGGTTCAGACGATCAGAGTCCTGGTGGGCGCGGCGCGCGTAGACCTGGTCATTGGCCAGCGTCTTCATGGTCAGCTTGACGCCCATGGGGTCGAACAGCTCGTGGAGGTCCACCCCTCCATCGGGATCGAGCGCCAGGAACATCCGGCCACCGCGGGCCAGGAACCGTTGCAGGGCGCCGATCTCCTCCGGGGCGAATGGCTTGGTGGGACCGAGCACCATCACCAGCGTGGCGTCCTTGGGCACGTCGGTGGCCAACCCTTCGGCCGGTCCCAGCTCGCGCACCTGGTGCCCCTGATCCTCCAGCGCGCCACGCAGCTCGCGGACGCCGGGCCGGCGATCGGCGTCGGCGGTGGGGTCGAAGGTACGCTCGCCGTGACCCTGGGTGAAGAAGGTGATGCGGGCGGGCTTGACCACGTTCAACAGCCGTTGCTGCACCTCCTTGTCCAGGGTCTTCAACCCAGGACGGGCGTTCTCGAGCTGTAGTTGCAAGCCCAGCAACTCCTTGTGTCCGCCACGAGCGAAGACGATGATGCCGTTGGCCGACACGTTGTATTCCTTGGCCTTGGCGGGATCGATGTCGAAATCGTAGTGCTCCACCTTCAGCTTTCCCGACTCCCTGGCCAGGTCGGTGAAGTAGCTGTCCACCTCTTCGCGCACCTCGTTCCCGTTGGGGAAGAAGATGGCCACGGTCAGCGGCTGCTCCAGGGAACGGGCGATCTTGCGGGTGGACTCGCCGGGACGGGTGGTGCGGAAGTAGGCAAGGTCAACCTTCTTGTCCCGTTCGGAGGCCGCGTAGCTGAGTGAAAAAGCGAAGGTCAGGATGAACGCCAGCCCCAGTCCCGAAAACTGCGCCGCGCGAATACGCCCCAGCTCCACGCGCGGGGCGCGGCTCATGGGGGCATAGGCCAGCTCCATCGGGAGGATGGCGAACAAGGCGGCGCACCAGAGCGCCGGCCAGATGGCGGCCAGCACGGTGGCCAGCTTGGGCCAGCTCGCTTCCAGCAACTTGCCGCCGCGCAGCTGCGGGACGTCGGACTGAACGAAGTACAGTGCCACCGCCAGCAGGCCCAGCGCATACATCGACTGGATGTAGCGCTCCACGGCCCGGCGATCGGGGGCCGTCCGGGCGCCACGAACCAGCCGTGCCCCCATGGCGATCAGCAGCAGCGCCAGCCCCAGGATCGAGGTGACGGCGCGCCCCTTGCCGCTGCCGACGATTCGCTCGCCCGTGAACAGCAACGCCATGCCCAGGCCGTACAGCGCGGACCAGAGGGCACTCGGTCCCAGGGGTTGCGGGGGGCGTGCTCCGGCGGCGGGCACGGATGGTCGCGCGGCTGGGCGCGCCGGTGAGCCTGGGTCTATCGCCATCGTCGTGCCTCCATGACCCGCACCGCCGCGAACAGCGTCACCAGGGTCACCATCAAGTAGTAGACGACGTCGCGCAGATGAATGGTCCCCTGCTGGAAGGGGATGAAGTGCTTGCCGTGGATGGCCAGATTGGCGAACACATCTTTGAATGGCCGCTCGGTGACCTGTACCAGCATCCAGCACAGCACCATCGCCGTGACCATGCAGCCTGAGAAGATCGCGGCCAGCACCTGCGTGCGCGCCAGCGTCGAGCCCAGCGTCCCGATGGCGGTCGCCGCCGCGCCCAGCAGCAAGAGACCCAGGTAACCGGCGACCAGGTGACCCACGGATACCTTGCCGTTGACCAGAATGAGCAGGGGCATGAACAGCGTCAGCCCCAGCACGGTGGCCAGGAAGAGAAAACCTGAGAGAAACTTGCCCACCACGATCTGTCCGTCCATCACCGGCGACGAGGTCAACAGCATCAAAGTGCCGGTCTGGCGTTCCTCGGCGATCAGGCGCATGGAGATGAACACGCTGGCGATCATGGTGAGGCCGCTGGTGTAGAAGAAGAACTGCGCCAGCACCACCGCCGACAGCTTGTCTTCGCCCCCGATGGCGAAGATGTTGAACAGCAGGCCGTCCACCAGCAACAGGATGGCCGCGATCACGTAACCGGTCATGGAACGGAAGTAGGTGCCCAGCTCCCGCCGGGCGATCAACATGGTCGCGCTCATTGGGGCAGATCCTTGCTCAATGGAAGCTCACTGTCGCCGCTGCTGCTTCCGCCCTTGTCCTGGGTCAACTGCAGGAAGATGCTCTCCAGGCGGCCGGTGCCACGATCGATGCGCACCAGATCGATACCGCCCATCACCAGGGCGCGCGCCACCTGCGCGCGCAGGTCGGCGGTGGATTCAACGCGCAGCGAGGTGATCCCCTGCGCCTGGCGCACGGTGGTGGCACCCGCCACACCGGGGAGCTGTCGGAGGATGGCCAGGGCCGAGTCGGCGCCGCCCGCCACGTCGACCTCGATGGCGACCGCGCCACCGCCGCCCAGCCGCCGCGCCAGATCTTCTTCCGAACCCTGATCCACGATCTCGCCATCGCGGATGATCAGCAGCCGATCGCACGTCTGGCTGATTTCGGAGAGGATGTGGCTGGACAGCAAGATGGTGTGCTCGCCGCGCAGCGATCGAATGGTCTTTCGCATCTCCACCGTCTGCCGGGGGTCGAGCCCGCTGGTGGGCTCGTCCATGATCACCAGCTTGGGGCGGTGCACCAGGGCCTGGGCAACCCCGACCCGCTGGCGGTACCCGTGCGACAGGCTGCTGATCAGGTCGTCGTGCACGTCGCGAATGTCAGTCTTGGTCTCCGCCTCGGTCACCCGGGCGGCGGTGTCGGCGGCCGAGACGCCGCGCAGGCGGGCGGCGAAGGCGAGGTAGCGACCCACCGTCATCTCCGTGTACACCGGCGGATGGTCGGGCAGGAAGCCGATGCGCCGCCGGATCTCGTGCGGGTTACGCGCGATGTCGATGCCGTCGACCGTGACGTTGCCCGCGGTGGGCAACAGCACGCATCCCAGAATCTTCAGGGTGGTCGATTTTCCGGCGCCGTTCAGCCCCAGGAAACCGATCACTTCGCC
>JBDSME010000490.1:0-3988 GCA_039916065.1 Polyangia bacterium | reverse complement strand
AAGGCGACCCGCACCTTCAATCTCCGTACGTCCGTCGATCGAGACCCGGGCGACAAGCCGGCCCGATGGCGAAGCCGGCCCGAGGACCGGAGCGCAGCGTATTAGACATACGTGAGCACCGGACCGGCGGGCCGGCGCAGCCAGCGGGTCGGATCGTCGCCCGCCCGTCAACTGAAATACTGAGCCGCTCCGTTACCGGTTGATGATGTGGATGGCTTCACCGAGGCTGGCCTTCGCCGCCTCCATGATGGCCTCGGGCAGGGTGGGGTGGGCGTGGATGGTGAGCGACAGGTCGTCGGCCAGGGCGCCCATCTCGATGGCCAGCGCCGCTTCCGCGATCATGTCCGGGGCTCCGTTGCCGACAACGTGGATGCCCAGGACCTCCTTGGTCGCGGCATCGATCACCACCTTCACGAAGCCATCCGTGTCGGCGTTGGCGATGGCGCGTCCCAGCGCCGCGAACGGAAACTTGCCGATCTTGACCAGGCGTCCGGCCTTCTGCGCCTCATCGGCGGTGATGCCCGCGGTGGCGATCTCGGGATCGCTGAAGATCACCGCAGGTATGCAGCGGACGTCCATCTCGGCGCGGTGTCCAGCGATCACCTCTGCCACCACCTCGGCCTCCCGGGACGCCTTGTGCGCCAGCATGGGCTGCCCGGCGAGATCGCCGATGGCGTAGATGCCGCCGACGTTGGTCCTCATGCAGCGATCCACCGGGACGAAGCCGCGCTCGACCCGCACGCCCAGCGCCTCCAGCCCCAGCCCCTCGTAGTTGGGGCGACGGCCAACCGCCACCAGCACCTTGTCCGCGTCGATGGTGGCCGCTTCTCCCTTGTCACCGACCTCCAGGGTGACGACGGCGCGATCGCCTTTTTCCACCCACGACTTGGCCTTGGCGCCGGTGACCACCTCGACGCCCAGCTTCTTCAGCTTGCGGGCGACGAGCTGCCCCAGTTCGGGATCGGTGCCCGTCAGGATGGACGGCAGGGCCTCCACCACCGTGACGTGCGCCCCCAACTTGGCGTACAGGGTTCCGATCTCGATGCCGATGTACCCCCCGCCGATGACCACCAGGCGGCGCGGGATCTCGGCGAAGGCCAGGGCGCCGGTGGAGTCCACCACGCGGTTTCCATCGAACTTGAATCCGGGGATCTCTATGGGGCGCGAGCCGGTCGCCAGCACGATGTTGTCTGCCTGCACGGTGGTCACACCCTTGTCAGCACCGTTGGCCGCCGCTGCTTGAATTTGCACCGTCCGGGGTCCCACCAGCGTCGCTGTTCCGGTCAGATAGTCACAGCCGTTGGCCTTCAGCAACTGCCGGACGCCGCCGGTGAGCTTGGTGACGACGTCACCCTTCCAGGCCTGCATCTTCTGCATGTCGACACGCAGGTTGTCGGCGAGCAACCCCATGTCGGAGCCGTGCTTCAACTTGTCGAAGTACTTGGAGGCGGTGATCAGCGCCTTCGAAGGGATACAGCCGACGTTGAGGCAAACGCCCCCCGGCTGGTCCTTCTCCACCACCAGCGTCTTGACCTTGAGCTGGCCCAGGCGGATGCCAGCGACGTAACCACCGGGACCGGCGCCTATGACCAGAGCTTGAACGTGAACGGTTTCAGCCATCTTTGCTTTCGAAATCTATGCGCCCGTCAGTCTTGGACCCAAAGAGAAACAGACCCCACCCATCAGAGCTTGGCGACCTTTTCCAGGTACTCAGCGATAGAAAAGGTGCAAGGAAACGAAGAAATAGTCCTGGGAACACGGTCCGAATTGAAGGCCGTTTCGACCAGATCGACGACCGCCTCGCCCACCAGCTGGGCCAGAGGCGGTTTGCCCTTCGGCGCGGGCTGAAGGTTGAATGACCAATTGGCCGGAGTGATGAACAGATCCTTTGATATCGGATCCGAGGTGTCGGGATCCGTGGAGTTTCCCACATTGATCAAACACTTCACGGATACCCCGGTGAAAGGATCGGGGTTGGGTAGCGCGAGGGTTTTCTTCCCATTCACGTGATCGTAGCCAAACAAGCAGGTACCCGGGCCCGCGACGTCGAAAAGATCTGTCTCCGTTCCTGGCTCCAGCCTGACTGTGGTGAACAACGGATAGGGCTCATGGTACGGCTCAGGCAGACTGGGGCAATCAAGTAAAAAGGCGCTCGCGAACGCAGGATCGACAGAGGTTCGCCACGTCCCCTCGTACTCAGGAAAGGTGCCACCCTCATCGCTGGTGCAACCGACAGCGACCATTCCGCCAACGGCGAGGCTCGCCACGATGGCGAGGGCAGAGACCCGCGTCCGTCCGGCAATCGCCACGGAGGCGCCATATGCGGACGTTAAAAACATGGAAAACATTGAAACATATGGTTCGTTGCGAGTCGGCGACGGGACGGGGTGCGCGCGGTCGGCCATGTTGGTCCTTTCCAGTGTGCGCGGAGAGTACCGCAAGTCATGGTGCTCACCAACCGGAGGTCCACGTGGCGACGGGGCCGGCCCGCGGGGTCGGGCAGTTGCTGGCCTCGCGGCGGAGCCTGCCGGCTACCGGGAGGAGGAGGTGGTACGTGCCCGAACGGCCTCCAGCTCCGCGAGCTGCTCTTCCAGGGCGCGCGGTGGGTGCACGTAGACGTCTTCGATCAAGGTTCGCAGGGCCGGCGCCGGCTGACCCTCGACGGCGCTCACGGCGTCCTTGATCTCCCGCTCCAGCTCCTGCCGGAGGCGCACTTCCTGATCCGCCTTCAGGATGCCGGAGCCGTTCAGCCAGGTGGCGAATCGGGTCAGGGGATCGCGTCCCGCCCAGGCTTCGCTCTCATCGGGAGTGCGGTAGCGCGCTGGATCGTCGGAGGAGCTGTGCGCGCCCATGCGGTAGGTCACGGCCTCGATCAGGGTGGCGCCTTCGCCACGCCGCGCCCGAGCTACCGCCTCGCGCGTCGCCGCGTGCACGGCGAATATGTCGTTCCCGTCGACGCGCACGCCGGGGATGCCATACGCCAGCGCCTTCACCGCAAAGGTCTCCGATGCCGATTGCACAGAGGCAGGGGTGGACACCGCCCAGCCGTTGTTCACGCAGATAAAGACCACCGGCACCTTGAACACCGCCGCGAAGTTCACGCCGGTGTGGAAATCCTCGGCGCTGGTCGCCCCCTCGCCCAGGTAGGCGAGCACCACCGTCTTGTCCCCCTTGAGCTTGGCCGCCCAGGCGATGCCGGTGGCCTGGGGGAGCTGGGTGGCCACGCACGACGAGATGGGCAAGAAACGCAAGGCGCGTGGCGCCGCGGGGTGCACGGGCATCTGCCGGCCCTTGCCGATGTCCTTCACGTTGCCGAAGACCTGCGCAATGTAAGACTGGAGCGGCAGACCTCGAAACAGCGCGGCCCCACCTTCCCGGTGCGAGGGAACAACCCAGTCGCCCTGCTCCAACGCCGCCACCGGTCCGATGACCGCCGCCTCTTGACCGCGCGCCTCGGCGTAGAAGCCCACGCGACCCTGCCGCTGCATGGTCATCAGCCGTTCGTCAAGCAGGCGGATGAGCAGCATGCCGCGATACATGGCGACCCAGGCGGAAGGCTTCAGCGCCGGTACTTCCTTCGCCGGGGCCCGCCCGTCGGTGGTGAGGATCGACAGCAACCCGATGGCACGCGCGTAGTCCTGGTCGCTGTAGATCTCCACGAAGTCAGCGACCACATCCCCCATGCCCGCCCGCACCTTGCTGGGCGCGGCTCCGGTGGGCCGCACCGTGGGCTGGCCGGCGGGAGCAACCGCCGCTGGCGCTGTCGGTGCAGCGGAGGGAGGCTTGGATTTGCCGGCGGCCGCCATGCGCATCACACCAGATCGACCAGGAGCAGTCCTGGATTTTCGAGGGTGGCCTTGATCTCGGCCACGAAGCGGGCGGCGTCGTAGCCGTCCACCACGCGGTGATCCACCGAGATGGAGAGGTTCATCAGATCACGCACCACCACTTCATTGCCCACCACGGCCGGTCGCTTGGCGATCTTGTG
>JBDSME010000489.1:0-4261 GCA_039916065.1 Polyangia bacterium | reverse complement strand
TGCCGGTCGGGTTGTTGGGGCTGGAAATCATCGCCAGCGCCGCTCCGCAGCCGCGCGCCTGATCGATGAATCGCGCCAGGGGAAAGGTCCAGCCGGGCTGCTCCAGCGGCACCTCGATCACCTGGCGCGCGCAACGTTGGGCGACGGCGACGAACCGTTCGTACGAGGGAGCCGGGCAGATGAACGATCCCTGCGTGAGCAGTAACCGGGTCAGGCACTGCCACACCCAACCCTCACCGCAGCCGTTGTAAACCAGGAAGCTTTCGGGGGACAGGTCGTGATGCGCCGCCAGACGGGCGCGCAACCCAGCCGCATCCACATCTCCGTAGTGACGATAGCGGCGATCGCGGACCACCGATTCGAGGGCGGCTACCACGGCGGGCGAACATCCGTGCGGATTGATGGCGGCGTCGAAACGAAGCTCGGGATTCATGCTGCTCTCCAGGTGAGGGAGGGTCGGACTGCTTCCGCCGGCACGCGGCCGCCAGAAGCAGACACGCCGATGGGGGAAGAAGGTGTCAACGCTGGCAACGGGGGCAGCCGGCCCGCGGCCGGGACGGCCAGAGGCGGAAGTCCCAGGGGGACGCGGGCGCGGTCGATGGCGCGTAGCGCGCTCCGAGCGCCGTCGAGGGCCAGGGTGAGCTTGCCCCCGCGCACCGCCAGCAAACCCGGCCGGTCCCACGACACGACATAGTCCCGATCGAGCGCGCTGGTGACAGTTCCTCGCGAGGCCGTGCGGTTCCGCGCCGCCAGGGCGCGGACCCCAGCGAACGCCGAGACAGGCACGCCGCTACACCGCGCGGCTGCGTCCGGCAATGCGGCCCACAACGCCCCCCGCAGGTAGGCCACCTCGGCCGAGGTTGGAATCACGGCGTCGGGCGACCCGTGGTGGTCGACGTCGGTGGTCCCCACAATCACGTGCTGGCCGCGCGGCGACGCGAAGAGAGCCCGCCGGTCGGGTCCGAAGAAGACCAGCGTATGCCGCAAGGGCAGCGCGCTGGCAGGAAGCACCAGGTGCGTACCACGCGCCAGTCGTGGTCGCCCCAGGCCACCTGCCTTCGGTGTCGATGCCTTCTGCCACTGACCGGCCCACGGGCCGGTGGCATCGATGACCACGCGCGCACGGAGCCGCACCAGATCGCCCACAGGCCGGTCACGCGCCATCACCCCCACCACCCGCTCGCCGTCGCGTAGCAATCCCTCACACCGCACATGCGTCCGCACCACCGCCGCCGCGTCGGCGGCGCCACGCGCCAGCGCCTGCACCAGCGCCGCGTCGTTCACCGTCAGCTCGCCGTACGCCAGCGCCCCGGTCAGCGGCACTCCCGCCAGCAGCGGCTCCGCCCGGCGGGTGGCCGCAGCATCCAGGCGCCGCGCCGCCGTGATGCCAGCCGCGCGCGGGGCCTGGCGCTCCAGCGCCCCGTAAAGGGCCAGAGCCCCGCGCAGCAGCCAGTCCGGGTGCGGCGTGCCGGGCCCGAGCGGCAACAAGAATGGCGCCGGCCGCACCAGGTGCGGCGCGAGCGACGCCAGTTCGGCCCGCCCCCGCAACAACCGCCGCACCAGGCCCACCCGCCCTTGCGCCAGATAGCGCAGCCCCCCATGCAGGAACCGCGACGAACGGGAGCTGGTCCCACAGGCCAGCGTGCCCGCCTCCAGCAACGCCACCCGCAGCCCGGGGCCAGCCTGGGTCGCCAGGTACGCCAGCGCGGCGCCCGTGATCCCGCCCCCCACGATCACGATGTCGAATGAATCATCGGCTGAATTCGCGCGCATTCCCTGGTCCTCCTCAGTGCCTGCCCTCCGCTCCTGCAAGCAGGTGGCCACCTCCCCGTGCGCGTCCGGCGCGAGCAATCTCGTCGAAGTCTTGACGGTCGAGCCCGGACCGTCCAAAAACGAACGCTCTCATGCGGTGGTTCCGATGGCCCTGGAGCCCCGCGACGCGCTGGGGTAGGTCCGGCAAGGAACCCTCCCGAGGAAGTCAGGTGATGGGTTTTTGCGTGGGGCGTGATCTGTGCTGTGAAGGTATGGACCATGACGTTCCCGTTATGCCAATTTCGTAGCGATGATCAGGGGAGCGCGTCGGGTGAGCCTGATCGTCGGAGCTACCCTTGTGGCGGCAACGGGAGCTGGTTACTGGCTTATCGACCGTGGGTTCAACCAAGGCGGGGGCGACAACCCCGATGATGGCCGTGCGGCCTCGGCGCGCGGCGACGCGGCAGGCGGCAGGCAGTTGCAACGGGTGATCGAGCAGGGCGACCCGTTGGCCCCGCGTTTCTTTGTCTCACACCCCACGCTGCTGAACGAGGGCGGGCGCGCCGTTCGCGAACGTTGGTTGGAGGGGCCGGACGACCACGGGCGGGCGGGTGTGCCCTATTTCATCCAGTTCATCGACGGGCGCTATGGCTTTGGTCGCACCAACGACGCGGGTGATGCGCAGCCGCTGTACACCGAGGGGTTGGTGGCCCACCGCGTATTCTGGGGGCATCAGGCGCTGCAGCGGGCCCACGACGCGGTGGTCACGGCGCCGCCGGACCAGTCGGCGACACCTCTGCAGGATGTGCACCGCTGGGGAGATCTCAAGAGGTCGGTTGCTGTCAGCCCGCCCGATCGCAGAATTCCGTTGCCCTATGGCGTGCACTTGCCGCCGGGGTGTGATGGCCCGGCGGCGTCATCGAATGGCGCCCCCCTGTCCGCGGGCGCGACCGCCTGTTCGCTGGCGGTCGCTGGCGATTCACCGGTCGCACGGTCGTGCGTCGCCGGGGGGCGCGGCGCCGCAAAGAAGACCATGAAATGCCTGGTGAGTAGCGCGAGGGCGCGCGGCGAAACGTACACCTGCGAGCAGTGTCACCGCGATGTCGAGGGCTATGCGTTGAAAGCAGGGGCGGTCGACCTGTTCAACACGATGCTGGGTCCAGGGATCGATCCCGCGCGCTTTGCCAAGGCCCGCTGATTGGTACCATCTCGGCGGTAGCCGGAAAAACTGGTTGTGGGTAGGTACGCGTCGTGTTCAGGGCGCGGGCGTGCCACCTCGCACCCCCGGGGTTGTAGGATGCGGTGGTGAGCCTGGACCTGACGACCGCGGTACTCACCTTGCTGGCGTTGCTCGCCTTCGCGTCGAACTCGCTGTTGACCCGACTGGCCTTGGGGGCGCACCAGATTGATGCGGCGACGTTCACGTTGATTCGCTTGCTCGCCGGCGCCGTGGTGCTTTCTGCCCTCGTGGGGGTGCGGGCGCGGTCCTTGGCGCCGTTGCGGTGGGGTGGGGCGCGGGGGCCTCTGGCGCTCTTCACGTACGCCGCCCCCTTCACCTTCGCTTACCTGCGCATCGGTGCGGCCGCGGGCGCGCTGGTGCTGTTCGGCACCGTTCAGTTGACCATGCTGGGCTACGGAATCCTTCGCGGAGGCGAACGCCCGTCGGCAGCGACCTGGTTGGGCATCGTCCTGGCGATCACGGGTTTCGCGATCTTGACCGTTCCGTCCGCGACCCGACCAGATCCGCTCGGTCTGGCGCTGATGGTGGTGGCGGGGATCTCCTGGGGCGTCTACTCGCTTGCGGGAAGAACCACTGTCGATCCGCTGGCGTCAAACGCCCGCAGCTTTCTCTGGAGCAGCCCGCTGGCGCTGGTGTTGGCCCTGCTGTCGCCTGCCACCCAGGTGGCCAGCGGGAGGGGTATCGCGCTGGCCGTGGCCTCCGGAGCGGTCACCTCCGGTTTGGGCTACGCGATCTGGTATCGAGCGCTGCCGCGGCTCACCGTCACCCAGGCCGCCGTGGCGCAGCTCAGCGTTCCCGTGATCGCCGCCCTGGGAGCAAGCCTGTTGCTGCAAGAAGTCCTGAGCGGGAGGTTCATCATCGCGGGCGCCACCATCCTGAGCGGCGTCGGCCTGGTGCTCGCCGCTCGGTTCCGCGCTCCCTCGGGCCGAGCTTAGCCAGCGGCGCCTGGGGCGCTACTGGGGATCCGGGAACAGCCACTCGCCTTTGGTGAACCAGGAGAGACCGAACGCAAACACGGCCAGGGACTCGAGCCACAAGATGGGATGATGCCGTCTGACGGCGCTCTCGATGGGCAAAGCGTACGCCAGGGCGATCAGCATAAGGCAACCCACGATGGTGCCGCCGCAGGTGGCGTAGACTATGTCTCGCTTCCGCTTCTGGGGCGTTCGCGCGGCCTTTGAGCCGGTCTCGCGGAACAGCACCAGGGCGAAGTAGGCCAAGGTGGCGAAGTAGATGAAGGCAAAGACCGCGTGCAGCGTCCCTGTGAGC